>DASTQT010000033.1:0-4330 GCA_035761605.1 Agromyces sp.
TTCCACCACGACCCGGGCGGCGCGCGCACCTCGCTCGCGAGACTCCGGCATTCCCGGGCACGCGTGGTGCTGCCCGGGCACGGGCCGGCGTGGATCGGCCCGGTCGGCGCGTTGGTCGACCTCGCGCTCGACGCCGGCGGGTCGTGGTGACGGCGGGCGCGACATCCGGCACCGCCCCTCGGACGGCTCGCTACGTCGTGTCGGCGTGCCGGTGGACGACCTTCCACTCGCCGTCGTCGCGCCGGTACACCTGCGTGGAGCGCAGCGTGAACGTGCGCGGCGCGCCGTCGATCGACGTCGAGACGCGCTCGAAGCCGACGGTGTAGGCCATGTCGCCGACGACGTCCCACGAGATCAGGTCGAGCGCGTACGAGGTGCAGTTCGAGAAGCTCGTGGCGAGCACCTCGAACGCCTCCACGAGCTGCTCCCGGCCCACGGCATTGCGCCAGGCACCGAGCACGCTCACCGGCGGGTCCTTCGACCAGACCGCCCGGCGTGGGCGGTCGTCACCGTTGTACATGGCTCGCTCGGCATCGGCGAGGTCGCGGTGGACCCAGACCAGGAACTCCTCGCGGTCACTCATGGGTTCAGGATCC
Source organism: Agromyces sp. (assembly GCA_035761605.1). GTDB lineage: Bacteria > Actinomycetota > Actinomycetes > Actinomycetales > Microbacteriaceae > Agromyces. Next base: position 597 of record DASTQT010000033.1, read on the forward strand.
TCCTGCACGGCGTCGCGCACAATCACCACGCCGCCGCGTTGCGAGTCGGCGCCCGCTGCTAGCATCCGCTGGTGCGCATACTCCGCCGTGTGGTCGCCGTCGTCGCCGTCCTCGCCCTCGTGCTCATCGCCGCGTTCACCGGCGTGTACCTCTGGCAGCAGCCGATCCTGCTGACGGGCACGGGGTACGCGGCGCACAACGCGTGCGCGATCGGCGAGGTCGCCGGGCGCGACGACCCCGAGACCGACCTGCCGCCGAACCCGCTCGTGCCCTACCTCGAGGTGTCCGGCGCCGGAGACCCGACGACCGGTTCTCTGCTCGGCGCGCTCGCGCGCCAGCGCGCCTGGTTCACCGACGGCTTCGGCTGCACGCTCGCCGGCGAGCGGCCCGAGTTCGGCGAGGCGACTCCGATCGCGGCCGGCACCAACCCGTTCACCGACGCGCCGACGCCCGACCCCGCCGCCAACCCCGACGTCGAGGCCGCCATCGACCGGGCGTTCGGCAGCGACCTCGACGCGGTCGCCGCAGAGGTGCTCGGCACCCGCGCCGTCGTCGTCGTCAAGAACGGCGAGCTCGTCGCCGAACGCTACGCCGAGGGCTTCGACGCCGAGACCGCGCAGCTCGGCTGGTCGATGTCGAAGAGCGTCGCCAACCTCATGACGGGCGTGCTCGTCGAACAGGGCGTGGTCTCGCTCGACGACGACCTGCTGCGCCCCGAGTGGACCGACGATCGAGCCGACATCACCGTCGAGCAGCTGCTCCGCCAGACCAGCGGCCTCCAGTGGGACGAGACCTACGACCTCGGCACGCCGATCACCCGCATGCTCTACCTCGAGCCCGACATGGCCGAGTACGTCGCGAGCCTGCCGCTCGAGCACGAGCCCGGAACCGTCCAGGAGTACTCCAGCGGCAACACCAACCTGCTCTGCTCGGTGCTCGTCGAGCGCACCGGCCTCGGCGCCGACCTGCCCCGGCAGCTGCTGCTCGAGCCGCTCGGGCTCTCGTCGGCGACCTTCGAACCGGATGCCGCGGGCACACCGGTCTGCTCCTCCTACCTGTGGGCGACCCCGCGCGACTGGGCCGCGATCGGGCAGTTCGCACTGCAGAACGGCGAGTGGGACGGCGAGCAGCTGCTCCCGGAGGACTGGATGGCGCAGAGCCTGACCGTCCTCGACGTCGACGAGACCGACGACCCGGGCAACGGCATGAGCTGGCGTACCAACGCGCTCCCCGGCGGCGAACTCCGCTGGCCCGAGCTGCCCGAGGACACCTTCTACGCCGCCGGGCACGACGGGCAGAAGATGCTCATCGTGCCGTCGGAGGACCTCGTCGTGGTCCGGATGGGCTTCACCCCCGAAGCGGATGCAGACCCGTCGATCGTGCAGCTCGTCGACGAGGCCCTCGCCGCGCTCGACTGATGCGCGCGCGATTCCGGCCGGAACTCGTCCGCGAGCGGGCGTAGCCTGCGGGCATGAGCACCGAGAAGTACGACGTCAAGCGCGCGTACCACGAGCTCTACGCGCCATCCGCCCGCGAGTTCACGCTGGTCGACGTGCCGCCGATGCGCTACCTCGCCGTCGACGGGCACGGCGACCCGAACACCGCCGCCGCCTACGCCGACGCCGTCGAGGCGCTCTTCTCGGTCGCGTACGCGGTGAAGTTCCGGAGCAGGAAGGAGCTCGGTCGCGACTTCGTGGTCGCCCCGCTCGAAGGGCTCTGGCGCGCCGACGACCCCGCCGCGTTCGTCGCTCGCGACAAGAGCGCGTGGGACTGGACCCTGCTCATCGCCCAGCCCGACTGGATCGACGAGGCACTCGTCGCCGAGGCGGTCGCCGCCGCGCGCGCGAAGGGGGATCGGCCCGCTCTCTCGCTCGTGCACCTTCGCGAGCTGCACGAGGGGCCGTCGGCGCAGATCCTCCACATCGGCTCGTATGACGACGAGACGCCCACGCTCGCGCGCCTCCACGACGAGTGGATGCCGCAACACGGACTCACGTTCGCGGGCGACCACCACGAGATCTACCTGAGCGATGCGCGCCGAACCGCGCCCGAGAAGCTGCGCACCGTCCTGCGGCAGCCCGTCCGGTCGGCCCACCCGACCTGACCGGAGAGAATGGTCGGGTGACGACCCCCGCCCCCATCACCATCGACCGCGGCGACCTCGCCGACGAGCGCGTCCTCCGGCTGCTCACCGACCACCTCGACGACATGTTCGCGACCTCGCCGCCCGAGAGCGTGCACGCGCTCGACGTCTCGGGCCTCGCGGCGCCCGAGGTCACGTTCTGGACCATCGCCGACGGCGACAACCTCGTCGGCTGCGTCGCGCTCAAGGAGCTCGACTCATGGCACGGCGAGCTGAAGTCGATGCGAACGGATGCCGCCTCCCGCGGCCGTGGCCTGGGCGCGCGGCTGCTCGAGCACGTGCTCGCCGAGGCCGCCCGCCGGGGCTATCGGCGCGTGAGCCTCGAGACAGGGTCGCAGGACTTCTTCGCCCCCGCCCGAACGCTGTACGCGAAGTACGGCTTCCGCGAGTGCGGCCCGTTCGGCGACTACTCGCTCGACCCGCACAGCGTCTTCATGACCCTGGAGCTCGACGCGGCGTGACCGCCAGCACCGCCCCGAGCGGTGCGAGCATCGGCGTCATCAGCAGGGCGAAGAACGCCCACTCGTTTCCTCCGTGCAGGAGCAACTGGAACAGCGCGGGGGAGGCGACGAGCGGGGCGGTCCACCAGCGGCCGCCGATCGCGAGGGCCACGATGCCCGCCGCGAAGCTCGCGAGCATGGTGATCAGCGCGAGCGGTTCGGCCCACGGGTGCGCGTTCGGCGAACCGATCGCCCCGAAGGCATCCGCGAACTCGGCGACGATGATGATCGGCCCGGACGTGACCGCGACGAGCCCCCACACGATCAGGAGCGCGCGGCGCGCACCTGGGCTCGCGGTCGACTCCGACGTCACGGCCACAGCGTAGCGGGCAGCGGCACCTTCGCGGCGGATCGTCAGCCACGACGCCGGCCGGGCGGGTTACGGTCGGAGGCATGGCCTCGTCGACCACGGGTGCGCCCCCGCGCGTCACGCCGCGCTCGCGCTTCCGCGTGCGCGGGCGGTCGACGCAGCCCGACGACGAGCTGCCGGGCTGGACGCGCCGGCTCGCCGAGGGCGACGACGAGGGGTTCTTCGGACCGGGCAGTGCGGTGTGGGCGGTGAACGGCGCCCTGCCGACGTTGGTCGCCGGCATCCGCGCCCTGCTGCTGCAGACCCTGCACCCGGGCGCGATGGCGGGCGTGCACGACTGGTCGCGCTACCGCGAGGATCCGCTCGGACGCCTCGACGGCACCATCCGCTGGGTCGCGACGACCACGTTCGGCGATCGTCGGCAGGCGACGGAGGCGTCGGCGTTCGTGAGCCGCCTGCATCAGAAGGTGCACGGCACCTACACGGATGCCGCGGGCGCCACGCGCACCTACGCCGCCGACGACCAGGACCTCCTCCGCTGGGTGCACGACGCGTTCACCGAGGCGTTCCTCGGCGCGCACGAACTCTGGGGCCGGCCGATCCCCGGCGGGTCCGACGCCTACGTGCGCGAGTGGGCGCAAGCCGGGCGGCTCATGGGCGTCGAGCATCCACCCACGAGCGTCGCCGAGCTGCACGCCGAACTCGCCGGGTTCGTGCGCGGGGCGAAGGTCGACGAGCGCGTCGCCGGCGCCGTGCGGTTCATCCGCCGGCCGGGCCTGCC
>DASTQT010000034.1:0-8512 GCA_035761605.1 Agromyces sp.
GCGGCGATGACGCGGCTGATGGCACCTGAGTGGGCACACGATGCCCGGCTGGTCGAGTGGGTGTCGCGCTACGAGCGCCTGTCCGTACCACCGAGCGGTGCCGCGAGGTTGCTTCGGGATGCCCTGGATATCGACATCCGCGACTATCTCTCGCAGGTCAGCGCGCCAGTCCTGGTCGTCCACAACGTCGATCTCCCCGGGGTGCCGAGCGAGCCGTTCCGGTGGCTGGCGGATGCGATGCCGCACGGACATCTGAAGCTCATCCGCAACGCGGCGTCCGTGCCGTTCGTGATCCCGTCCGACGACCTGCTCGACGACATCGAGGAGTTCCTCGTCGGCACGCGCAGCGGAGGCCGGCGCGAACTCGCCGGCATCGTCTTCACCGACGTGGTCGGATCGACCGCGGAGCTGGCGAATTCCGGCGACGTGCACTGGCGCAGCCTCCTCGCGGCGCATCGCGAGTCGGTCCGGCGATCGCTCACGAGGTTCGGGGGCCGCGAGGTGAACACCGCCGGCGACGGATTCATGGCGTGCTTCTCGCTGCCGTCCTCGGCGCTGCGCTTCGCGAACGACGCCGTCGCCGACGCCGCCGAGATCGGCCTCGGCCTGCGCGCCGGGGTGCACAGCGGCGAGGTGCTCGTGCGCGACGACGACTTCGTCGGGATCGCGGTCCACGTCGCGGCCCGCGTGGCCGCACTCGCGGGCTCGGGCGAGGTGCTCGTCACCGACACGGTGCGGGTGCTCGTCGACGGGTCCGGCATGCGATTCGAGGCGGTCGGCGAGCACGAGCTGAAGGGCGTGCCGGGCGCCTGGCCACTGTTCCGACTGGAGCCCGCACGATGATCCCGGTCACGCGCTACGCGAACCGTGAGGGCGTGGACCTCGCGTACAAGGTCTTCGGCGAGGGCGACCGCGACATCGTGCTCGTGTTCGCCTTCATCTCGAACGTCGACGTCTTCTGCGAGCTCCCCGAGCACCTCGAGTTCATCGAGCGCCTGCGGGGCGTCGGCGCGCGGGTGATCCTCTTCGACAAGCGCGGCACCGGGCTCTCCGACCGCGGCGGCCTCGATGCCTCCGTCGAGGACCACGCCGACGACCTCGTCGCGATCCTCGACGCCGCGGGAAGCCGAAGCGCGGCGCTCATCGGCTGGTTCGACGGCGGCGCGACCGCGCTGGTCGCCGCGGCGCGCCATCCCGACCGCGTGGAGTCGGTCATCGCCTACGAGGTGCTGGCGGTCGGACATGCCGACGAGGGTTTCCCCTGGGGGCTGGATGCCGGGTGGATCGCCAGCCTGATGGCCGGTCTCGACCCGTCCGAGTGGGGCCGCGGCCTGGTGGCGCGACAGTTCTGGCAGACCGAGGGCGCGGAGCGGCTGGTCGCCTGGTGGGAGCGCTACGAGAGCATGTCGGCGACCCCGACCGCAGCGAGGCTGCTCGCCGAGGCGACCATCCGGCTCGACGTCCGGGCGTACCTCGCCGACGTGCGCGCCCCGGTGCTGGTGCTGCACGACACCGCCCTCGACGGGATCGACGAGGCGCCCATGCGCTGGCTCGCGGACGCGCTGCCGCACGGTCGGTTGCAGCTCGTCCACCGATCGTCCGTGCTGCCGGCCGTGCTCCCCGACGCCGGGCTCGTCGACGAGATCGAGGAGTTCCTCACCGGCACGCGCAGCGGCGGCCAGCGCGACGTGCTCACGACCGTCTTCACCGACATCGTCGACTCGACCGCCGCGCTCGCCCGCTCGGGCGACGAGCGCTGGCGCAGCATCCTCGCCGCCCACGACGAGGCGCTGCGGCGCTCGATCGCGCGGTACTCGGGGACGGAGGCGAACACCACCGGCGACGGCATCGTGGCCACGTTCGCGTTGCCGTCGTCGGCGCTGCACTTCGCCCGCGACGCCGTCGCGGGTGCCGCGGCACTCGGGCTGACCCTCCGTGTCGGCCTGAACGCGGGCGAGGTGATCGCGCGCGAGGGCGAGCTCGTCGGCATCTCCGTGCACGCGGCGGCACGCATCTGCGCCGCGTCGGAGCCGGGACGCATCCTCGTGGGCGACGCCGTGCGCCTGCTCGTGGCCGGGTCCGCGTTCGCGTTCTCGGACGCCGGCGAGCACGAGCTGAAGGGCGTGCCCGGCCGGTGGCGGCTGTGGTTCCTGACCCCGGATGTCGCGTCGGCGCCGGGCGCGGACGCGCGCGCCTGACGCGGCGCGGCCGGGCAATCCTCAGGGGCCGCCGCACCGAACCACGCTCGACCCTCGTCCCGAGCAGGAGCCCCGCATGACCGTCGCACTCGCCGTCCCGGCTCCGCTCCGGGCCGCTTCGGCGACCCGGCGGCGGGCGGCCCGGTCTGCCATGCTGGAACGCGTGGATGACGCGACGCCCCCGCCCGCGACATCCGACCCGACCCTCGAAGACCTGCTCGTCGCCGCCGCGACCGGTGACCGGGCGGCATTCGGCGAACTCTACGACCGCACCGCGACGCGCGTGTTCGGGCTCGTCCGCCGGCTCGTCGTCGATCCCGCACAGGCCGAGGAGGTCACGCAGGACGTCTACCTCGAGGTCTGGCAGACCGCGCCGCGGTTCGATCCGACGCGCGGCTCGGCGATCTCGTGGATGTTCACGCTCGCGCACCGGCGCGCGGTCGACCGGGTGCGTTCGGCGCAGTCCGCGCGAGACCGCGACCTGCGCATCGGCATGCGCGACATCGACGTGCCCGTCGACACCGTCGCCGAGTCGGCCGAGGTGCGCATCGAGCACGAACGCGCCCATGAGGCGCTCGCCGGCCTCAGCGAGCAGCAACGCGAGTGCGTCGCGCTCGCGTACTACGGCGGCCTGACCCAGGCCGAGATCGCCGAGCGGCTGGGAGTGCCGCTCGGTACCGTGAAGACCCGATTGCGCGACGGCATGATCCGCCTGCGCCGACTCCTGGGGGTGACCGCATGACCGAACCCGGTTCCGCCGGTCGGCCCGGCCCCGTCGACCCGGACGACCTGCTCGCCGCGTACGCGCTCGACGCCGTGACCGACGCGGAGCGCGCGCTCGTCGAGCGGCGCCTGGCCGAGTCGCCCGAGGCGCGCGCCGAGGTCGAGGCGTACCGCGAGGCCGCGGGCCGGCTCGCCGATGCGGCGCCGCCGGTCGCCCCGCCGCCGTCGCTCAAGTCATCGCTGTTCGCCCGCCTCGACGAGGCGCCGCAGGTCGCCCCGCTCGCCCCCGAGGCACCCGCGCCGGTGCCTGCGAGCACGCTCGCCGAGGCGGCCCCCGCTGAGGCGGCCCCCGACGGCGCCGGCCCCGCCGAGCGCGCCGCTCGCCGCCGGTGGTTCCAGCGGCCAGTCGCGATCGTGGCGGCCGCCGCGGCGGCCGTGCTGCTGATCGCCGGCGCGATCGTCGGCCTGAACTGGGGTGGTCCCGCCGGCTGGGGTGCGCAGCGCGACGTGCAGGCGATCGCTGCGGCGCCCGACGCGCAGACGGCGACGCTCCCGGCCGAGGGGGGTGGCGACATCACGCTCGTGTGGTCCGAGCAGCTCGGCCGCTCCGCGGTGCAGGCCGCCGACCTGCCCGACGTCGGCGACGACCGGACGTACGAGCTCTGGTACATCGACGCATCCGGCGCGACGCCCGCCGGCACCTTCGATCCCGCCCGCGGCGCCGCCTTCGTGGTGCTCGACGGCGAGTTCGAGCCCGGACTCGTAGTGGGCGTCACCGTCGAGCCGGCCGGCGGCTCCGATGCGCCGACGACCGATCCGATCGCCGCGTTCGAGACCTGAGACCCGGATGTCGCGCGCGTTCCGGGGGATCGGGCGCGTCGCGGCATCCGTCCGCCCGTCGGCTAGGGTCTGAGATGGCCGTCACGGCCCGACCCGACCACCCCACGACGACGAGGAGTGACGCATGCGCGTCGGCATGTTCCTGAACTACGCCGGAGGCTTCCGCGAGGTCGCCGACGAGGTCGCCGAGCTCGAGGCGGCAGGAGTCGACCTGATCGGGGTGCCCGAGGCGTACTCGTTCGACGCGGTGAGCCAGCTCGGGTTCCTCGCGGCCCGCACGTCGCGCATGACGCTCATGAGCGGCATCCTGCAGCTGTACACGCGCACGCCCACGCTCACCGCGATGACCGCCGCGGGCCTCGACTACGTCTCAGACGGGCGCTTCGAGCTCGGCATCGGCGCGTCGGGCCCGCAGGTGATCGAGGGCTTCCACGGTGTGAAGTACGACGCGCCGCTCGGCCGCACGCGCGAGATCATCGACGTGTGCCGCATGACGTGGCGCCGCGAGCCGGTCGTGCATGATGGGCGTCACTACCGCATCCCGCTGCCCGAGGGCGAGGGCACGGGGCTCGGCAAGCCGCTGAAGCTCATCAACCACCCGGTGCGCGAGCGCATCCCGATCACGGTCGCGTCGCTCGGCGCGAAGTCGGTCGAGCAGACCGCCGAGATCGCCGACGGCTGGCTGCCCATGTTCTTCCACCCCGACCGGGCGCGCGACGTGTGGGGCGCCTCGCTCGAGGCCGGCCTCGCCAAGCGCGCGCCCGAGCTCGGGTCGCTCGACGTGTTCGCGAGCCCGGCGTTGGCGATCACCGATCGGGCGGATGCCGCGGCGGCCGCGATCGCGGCCGTGAAGCCGAACCTCGCGCTGTACATCGGCGGCATGGGCGCGCGGGGCAAGAACTTCTACAACGACCTCATCGCGAGCTACGGCTACGCTGAGGACGCCGCGACCATTCAGGATCTCTATCTCGCCGGACGCCGCGACGAGGCGGTCGCGGCCGTGCCCGACGAGCTCGTGCGCGCGATCTCGCTGATCGGCTCGCCGTCGGAGATCGCCGAGCGGCTCGCCGCGTTCGCGATCGCGGGCGTCACGACGCTCACGGTCACGCCGCTGGCGCGGAACTCGGCGGAGCGCGTGGCGCTCATGGCGGGCCTGCGGCGGCTCGTCGGCTGAGGTTCGGGCCGGTCGAGCGGAGCCGCGAGGGTCCCTCGACTTCGTTCCACAATTCGCCCTCCCGTCCAGCCCCAGTTCGAGGGTGTAGGTCGTGGTGCGGCAAGCGCATACGCTCAGTCCACCGCACGAGAGTGACGCGGCAAGGGGAACCTGGGGAGGGGCCGCTGTGGCGGGGCGACGAGGCCTCTGATGCGCTCGAGCCCCGCCGGGCGGTGCCCGGCGGGTCCGCCGCGCCGACGGCAACCCCCTGACTCCCGACGCGGACGCCCGTAGCATCGGAGCGGAGGCCGCGAGCGGTGCGCCGCGGCCGGGGGAGGTCCGATGGCCCAGAACGTCCGGCGGCTCGCGTGCCCGCCCCAGGCCGTGTTCGACGTGCTCGCCGACGGATGGCTCTACCCCGTGTGGGTCGTCGGCGCCATGCGCATGCGCGACGTCGACCGCCGCTGGCCCCGGCCCGGCGGGCGCCTCCACCACTCGGTCGGGATCTGGCCGATCCACCTCGACGACGTCACCGAGTCGCGCGAGTGGGATCCGCCGCGGCGCGCGGTGTTCCGGGCCAAGGGCTGGCCCATCGGCGAAGCCGTCGTCGCGATCGAGGCGAAGCCTGTCGGTGGCGGATGTCTCGTCCGCATCGTCGAAGAGGCCGTCGAGGGTCCGGCGCGATTCATCCCGTCGATCGTCAGGCGACCCGTGCTGCACGCCCGCAACTCCGAGACGTTGCGCCGTCTCGGCTACATCGCGGAGGGTCGGTGGGAAGGACGGTGAGCGACGCGATCGACGTCGCCGTCGTCGGATCGGGCCCCAACGGGCTCGCCGCGGCCGTCACGCTCGCGCGGGCGGGTCTCGCGGTTCGCGTCTACGAGGCCGCGTCGGAGCCCGGCGGTGGAGCTCGCACGGCCGAGCTGACCCTGCCGGGGTTCCACCACGACGTGTGCTCGGCCGTGCACCCGATGGCGCTCGCGTCGCCGTTCTTCCGCGCGTTCGGCCTCGAGCGACGCATCGACCTGCGCCTGCCCGAGCTCTCGTACGGCCACCCGCTCGACGGCGGTCGGGCCGGCCTGGCCTGGCGGGACCTCGCCCGCACCGCCGAGGGGCTCGGCCGCGACGGCCGCGCCTATGCGCGCCTGCTCGGTCCGCTCGTCGCGCACGACGACGAGGTGACCGAGTTCACGTCGTCGTCGCTGCTGCGCGTGCCGCGCCATCCGCTCGTCGCCGCCCGCTTCGGGTTCGCCGCGCTCGAACAGGGCGGGCCGGCCTGGAACGCGCGCTTCGACGAGGACCTCGCGCCCGCGATGCTCACGGGCGTCGCCGCACACACGATCCGGCCCATGCCGAGCCTCGCGACGGCCGGCGCCGGCCTCGTGCTCACCATGCACGCACACGCGCGCGGCTGGCCGATCCCGGTCGGCGGCAGCGGCGCGATCGTCGGCGCGCTCGTCGACGACCTCCTGGCGCACGGCGGCGAAGTGGTGACGGATGTCGCGGTCGACGACCTCGCGGCGCTGCCGCGAACCCGTGCCGTCGTGCTCGACGTGACGCCGCGCGCGCTCGCCCGCATCGCCGGTCGGCGGCTGCCCGACCGCTACCGTCGCGCCCTGGCGCGGTTCCGGTACGGGAACGCAGCCGCGAAGGTCGACTTCGCGCTGTCCGGGCCGGTGCCCTGGGCGAACTCGGCCCTCGCCGGGGCCGGGACGCTGCACCTCGGCGGCACGCGCGCCGAGATCGCAGCGGGAGAGCGGGAAGTGGCGCGCGGGCGCCATCCGGAATCGCCGTACGTGCTGCTGTCGCAGCCGTCGGTCGTCGACGCGACGCGCGCGCCGGAGGGTCGGCACACGCTGTGGACGTACACGCACGTGCCCGCGGGCTCGACGCACGACCCGACCGACGCGGTCGTGCGCCAGATCGAGCGGTTCGCGCCGGGGTTCCGCGACGTGATCCTCGCGTCGGCGTCGCGCACGGCCGTCGAGATGCAGGCCGAGAACGCCAACTACATCGGCGGCGACATCGCGGCGGGAGTTCCGACCATGCTGCAGCTGCTGCGGCGTCCCGTGCTCTCGCCCGACCCATGGCGCACGCCGCTCGCGGGCGTGTACCTTGCGTCGGCGTCGACCCCGCCCGGCCCGGGCGTGCACGGCCTGGCCGGATGGCACGCCGCGCGCAGCGCGCTGCGCCACACCTTCGGCCTCACGGTCGCGCCGAGCCTCGCGCCGTAGGGCTGTGGGCGGCGGGGCCGCCGCCTCCAGCCGCTACCGTCACCTCTCGCCTTCTCGCCGAACGCGTGTAGATCCGACGAGCGCGCGTGCATACGCAAACACGCTCGTCGGATCTGCACGCGTTGGGGGTTCGGCGCCAGCGCCTCGGACGAACCTGAGGTGGGCCCCGTCGGGCTCGAACCGACGACCCGCGGATTAAAAGTCCGCTGCTCTGCCAACTGAGCTAGAGGCCCGCATCCACATTATCGCGCTGCCACGCGATTGATTCCGCGGACGGCGGAACCCGGGCGGATCACGGGATCGGGCGGTATCGTGTCCCGCGATGAGCGCAGACTTCCACCGCCCCACGCGATTCCCCCCGACGATGTTCGAGGGGTACCTGGGCGCCGACGACCCGGCGCAGGTGAGCCGCGTCGCGCACGACACCGCCGCGGCGGTGCTGTCGCGCGTGCGCGCCGACCCCGATCCCGAGGTCGTGGCGAGGCTGGTGTCGTACACCGACGAGCACGGCATCGACGCGATCGCCGAGCTGTGGTCGAAGGCGTCGGCGAAGAGCCTGCCGGGCGCGCTGTGGCGCCTGTACCTGCTGCGCACGATGATCCGGCAGGATGCCGCGGGCGTGAGCCTCGCATTCCAGCGGGGTGCCGAGCAGTCGCACACCATCGATCAGGTCGTGGCGGGCGCACCCACGCCGGCCGGCCCCGCCGAGGTGCGCGAGCTCGCCGACGTGATCCTGCGCGGCGTCTTCTCGGGCGACTTCGCGGCGGCGCTCGAGCGGGCGGCCGCGTTCTGCCGGGTCGCGTCGACCGGGTTCGCGAGCCTGGCCGATGATGCGGATGCCGCGGACGCGGCGCACCCCGACCGTCCGGGCATGCTCACCCGCCGTGCCCTGCGGCTCCACTCGCTCGCCGAGGAGCTCGCCGCGTGCGCGCGGCTGTGGCGGCACGAGAGCCTGGATTGAGCCGGCGGAGCCGACACGCCCGAGCCGCACGCCGGCCCGCACCGGGGAATAGGTCTGCGGATCACCTCGTTTACACTTGTCGTGGCCGGCCGCAGTAACCCCGGGCTCCAATATTCGCCGCTTCGAGCGGCCTCGCGCCGAGAGGCGTTCTGCGGCCGGCCATTCTCCTGCCACCCGGCCGCGACCGCGGCACCGGCGTAGCATCGGAACATGCCCGACACGGTCTCGTTCCTCGTCGATCCACTGCCGCTCGATGCGACGCCCGAGTTCTTCGAGGCGTCGTTCCGGGAGATCGAGCCCGGATCCGGCGCCCTCGCGGTCAACGACTTCGCTCCGCACCGCGGCGACGGCGTGTTCGAGACGCTCGCGGTGATCGACGGCCACGTGCAGGAGGTCGAGCCGC
>DASTQT010000035.1:0-2660 GCA_035761605.1 Agromyces sp.
CATCGCGGGCGAGCCGATGAAGCCGGCGACGAAGACGTTCTGCGGCTTCTCGTAGAGGTCGCGCGGGGTGCCGACCTGCTGGAGCAGGCCGTCCTTCAGCACGGCGATGCGGTCGCCCATGGTGAGCGCCTCGGTCTGGTCGTGCGTGACGTAGACCGTGGTGACGCCGAGGCGGCGCTGGAGCGAGGCGATCTGGGTGCGCGTCTGGACGCGGAGCTTGGCGTCGAGGTTCGACAGCGGCTCGTCCATGAGGAACACCTGCGGCTGGCGGACGATCGCGCGGCCCATGGCGACACGCTGACGCTGACCACCCGAGAGGGCCTTCGGCTTGCGGGTGAGGTACTGCTCGAGGTCGAGCAGCTTGGCGGCCTCGAGGACGCGCGCGGCGCGCTCCTCCTTGCCGACACCGGCGATCTTGAGCGCGAAGCCCATGTTCTCGGCCACCGTCATGTGGGGGTACAGCGCGTAGTTCTGGAAGACCATCGCGATGTCGCGGTCCTTCGGCGGCACGTCGGTGACGTTGCGGTCGCCGATGAAGATGTTGCCCTCGTTGACCTCTTCGAGGCCCGCCAGCATGCGGAGCGAGGTGGACTTGCCGCAGCCCGAGGGGCCGACCAGGACGAGGAACTCCCCGTCTCCGACCTCGAGGTCGAGCTTGTCGACCGCGGGACGGGTGCCACCGGGATAGAGGCGGGTGGCCTTGTCGAACGTGACTGACGCCATGGTTCTGTTCTCCTTCACCGGCAGGTACGTGCCGGACGATCCGTAGTGAATGGAAACGCCGACATCGATGTCGACGCTCCCTCAGTATGCCATGCGCCCCACGCACTCGAAGAATCGTGACGTCGACGGGCGCCGCCCAGGGCGGCGAGGGCGCCGAGGGCCCGGATGTCGCATCCAGCCCGCGTCGGGGCGCCGTTTGGGCGATTCCCAGCGATCGCTCCTACACTCGGCGGTGCGCGTGCCCTCGTTCGGTGCGCGCCCACAGCGACCCGGAGTTGACCATCGATGAGCACTGGCGGACCCACCCAGCCACGCCCCACCCGTAACGATCGTCGCGACGCGGCCCGCGAGAAGGCTCGCGCCCTGCGCGAGGAGCAGAAGAAGCGCGACCGGCGGACGAAGCTGCTCATCCAGGGCGGCGTGGTCGTGGTGATCCTGGCGGTCGCGGCGCTGGTGGTCGGGCTGGTCGTGCAGAACTCGCAGCCCGAGGGTCCCGGCCCGCGCAACATGGCCAGCGACGGCATCCTGATGGTCGGCGGCGAGAACGGCATCGTGGCCGTCGAGACGCCGGCGATCCCCGAGGGCGGCGAGCCGACGCCGACCGAGCCCGACGAGAGCGGCACGGTGGCCAACATCGTCACCTACATCGACTACCTCTGCCCCTACTGCGGCCAGTTCGAGAACACGAACAACGAGACGATGCGCACCATGGTCGAGTCCGGTGCGGCCACGCTCGAGGTGCACCCGATCGCCATCCTCACCAACAAGTCGGCGGGCACGCAGTTCTCGCTGCGGGCGGCGAACGCCGCGGCGTGCGTGGCCGAGACCTCGCCGGAGGCGTTCTTCGACTTCAACGCGCTCATGTTCGAGAACCAGCCCGAGGAGCTCTCCACGGGCCTGACGAACGACGAGATCAAGGAGATCGCGTCGCAGGCCGGCGCGTCCGGCTCGGTCGACGCGTGCATCGACGAGACCCGCTTCAAGGGCTGGGTGCAGGATGCCACGGAGCGGGCGCTGACCGGCCCGATCCCGAACTCCGAGCTCGAGTCGATCACCGGCACGCCCACGGTCCTCGTCAACGGCAAGCAGTACGTCGGCTCGCTCGAGGACACGGCCGAGTTCCAGGCCTTCGTGCTGCAGGCGGCCGGCGAGAGCTACTCCGAGTCGAACGGCACCCCGACGCCGACGCCGACCCCGGCCGCGGGCTAGGCTCCCGCGGTTCCGCGTGCGACGGCCCGGCCGACCGGCCGGGCCGTCGTCGTGCGCCTCCCCGCACGCCCTCGGTAGGATGTGGGGGAATCACCTGCCGGCTTGGCGCAATTGGTAGCGCACCGCTCTTGTAAAGCGGTGGTTACGGGTTCGAGTCCCGTAGCCGGCTCCAGTTCGGGCATGCCCGGGCAAGTCAGCCGATCGAGCTGAGCCGCCCCTCCGCGACCGGCGCGCGGCGCCGCTCGGGCCGTCCGGTCAGGGGCTTGCCGCCGACGTAGAGCCAGCCCATGAGCCGCTCGTCGTCGGCGAGGCCGTGCATGCGGGCGACCGCCGGATGCCGCGTGTACGGGCCCGTGCGCCACATCGCGCCCCACCCGGCCTCGTCGAGCAGCATCGTCAGGACGTGGCCGACGCCGGCCGCGCACGCCTCCTGCTCCCACTCGGCGACCTTCGGATGCGGGCGCACGACCGCGACGAGCGCGAGGAGCAGCGGTGCGCGCTGCGGCTTGCCCGCGAGCTTCGCCGCCGCTTCGCCGTCGACGCCGGCCGCCTCGACGAGTGCGTCGCCGAGCCGGTTCCGGGCGTCACCGCGCAGGGCGATCACGCGCCACGGCACGAGTGCGCCGTGGTCGGACACGCGCCCCGCCGCCTCGAGGAGCTCGCCGAGCTCGGCGTCGGAGGGCGCGGCATCCGTCACCTTCGGCCACGACCGGCGGGCCAGCGCGGCC
>DASTQT010000036.1:0-2842 GCA_035761605.1 Agromyces sp.
CACAGGCTGACTATACAGTGTGCGCTGAACAGTCACGAGGCGTCGTCCGCAGGACGCCGGCTCGTGCCTACACTGGCTCGATGCACCCCGATTGGATCGAGCACCGGCGGGCGGACGGCGAACGGCTCGGCTGGATGGAACCGGCGGACGGAGGCTTCGTCGTGATCGACCTGCTCGGCCGGCGCCGCACCGAGCCGGTCGACTGGTTCACCGCCGAGGAGACCCTCGATGCGCTCGGCATCGGATACCTCGGGGACCCCTACGAACTGCGGCTCGGCACGGGGGAATGGATGCGGGTGCGCATCACCGAGGCGTCGCCGCGCGGCATCCGGATCAAGGAGGACGACTGGGGCGCCGTCGCGGTCGGCGCGCCCCAGCAGTTCTTCACGCTCGCCTTCCCGGCGACGGAGGACCTGCGCCCGCTCGCTCGATGAGGGCGAATGCGCTCTTCGCCATCGGCGGCGAGAGGTGCACAATGCGTTCATGTCGACATCGGAGCCGCACGACCGCGCCGTGCCGAACCTGCCGTCCCGGGACTTCGATGCGACCGAGGCGTTCTACGCCGGGTTCGGCTTCGCTCGCGCATTCCGGGACGACGGCTGGATGATCCTCCGGAGAGGTGGCCTGCAACTCGAGTTCTTCCCGTTCGACGAGCTCGATCCAGCGACGAGCTCGTTCCGGTGCACGCTCCGCGTCGCTGACGTCGACGAGCTGGCCGGCGCGATCGCCGTGTCCGGGGTTCCCGTCCGCGACGCGGGCTTCCCGCGCTGGCAGCCGGTGCGCATGCAGGACTGGGGGCTCCGGGCCGGTCACCTGGTCGACCCGGATGGCACGCTCCTGACGCTCATCGCCGAACCCACGCGCTGACGCCTTCGAGCCGGCTCGTCCGCGCCAGAGGCCGGGACCGAGGCCGAGATGCCACTCCTGCCGGGATCGGATGTCGCGCACCCGGCGGAAACGGCAACTCGACGCGCGCGCGACGCGAGCGACTGGAGCAGGATGGACGCATGCCGATCGACTCGAGCGTGATCGAACTCACCCTGGACGAGCTTCGCGAGGTCGCGGCGTACGCCGCGCGCTGCGCGGCCACGGCACTGCCGATCTTCGAGGGCGAGGTGCCGGGTGATGCGCGCCCGCGCGAGGCGATCGAGGCGGCGGTCGCCTTCGCCGAGGGCGGGAAGCGCACGAACGCGATGCGGTCCAGCGCGTGGGCGGCATTCCGGGCCGCACAGGTGGCCGCGACGCCCGCAGCGTCCGAGGCGGCGCAGGCGGCGAGTGCCGCCGCCGGTGCGGCGTTCCTCCATCCGCTCGCGCAGGCCGCCCAGGTCAAGCACATCCTCGGATCCGCGGCCCGCGCGGCACGGGCGGCCGAGCTCGACGCGGGCGACGATCCGCGCGTCGGCGACGCCCTCATCGAGGCGGTGCGCAGCGACGCTCCCGAGGCCGTCATCGACGTGCTCCGGCGGTACCCCGTCGCGCCGAACGACGGCGGGCGGGTGGGCGAACTGATGCGGCTCCTCGACTCCGCACTCCGCGATCAGCGTTGACCGTGTAGGCTTTGGGATAGCGTTTTCCCAGCGGTCCACGACGACCGTTCCCCCACCCGGTTCGACGACGACCCCAAGGAGACCGATGCCCGACCTCCGCATCGACGAGACCGACGACCGGCTCCTGATCCGCGCGGGCGACGCCGTGCTCGCCGAGTACGTGCACCGGCCCGACCACCCCACGTTCGAGTCGCCGCGCCCGTACCTCAGCCCGAGCCGCACGCTCGGCGGCGAGACCGTCTCGCTCTACCGACCGCACGACCACGTCTGGCACAAGGGCATTGCGTGGTCGCTCCCGGTCGTCGGCGACGAGAACTTCTGGGGCGGCCCCACGTTCGTCCGCGGCGAGGGGTACGTGCAGCTGCCGAACAACGGCGAGCAGCGGCACGTCGCCTTCGAGACCGAGACGACGGATGTCGCGGCGCCCGCGGACGGCGGCGCGGCCCGAACCGTCGAGCGCCTCGAGTGGGTGACCCAGGCCGGCGAGACGATCTTCGACGAGCGGCGCACGCTCGCGGCATCCGTCGTCGCGCCTGACGCGTGGCTGCTCGCGTTCGCGACGAGCATGACCAACGCGACCGACCGCCCGATCTCGATCGGGTCGCCCACGACCCGCGGCCGCGAGAACGCCGGCTACGGCGGTCTCTTCTGGCGCGGCCCGCGCTCGTTCACCGGCGGCTTGGTGCTCGCGCCGGGCGTCGAGGGCGGCGACGAGCTGCGGGGCACGCGCGCACCATGGATGGGCTTCACCGGACGCCACGACGAGACCGACGCCGCGTCGACCGTGGTGATGGTCGACGACCCGGCCAACCTGCAGCATCCGACGCAGTGGTTCGCGCGCAGCGAGGAGTTCGCGTGCCTGTGCCCGGCACCGTTCTTCAGCGAGGAGCACGTGGTCGAGCCGGGCGCGACCATGCGCCTGCGGTACGGCGTCGTGATCGCGGATGGCGCGGCCGACCCCGACCGAGCCGCCCGCCTCGCCGAGGCCGCCGCCGCGCGGCTGCCGGGCCTCCTGGGGTCGTCGTGACCTGGCCCGCGTTCCCCGGCGCGACCTCGGTCAGCGCGCTCGAGGTCTACGACGGCGTCGCGGCCGACGGTCTCGCGGGCGGCACGCCGCACCTGCACACCGTCTCGGCCGAGGCGTACCTGGTCGTCGCCGGGCGCGGACGGCTGCACACCATCGACGGCGCCGGCGCGTTCGCCGAGCGCGCTCTCGCCCCCGGCGACCTCGTGTGGTTCGCGCCGGGCGTCATCCACCGCGCCGTGAACGACGGCGGCCTCGACGTGCGCGTCAT
>DASTQT010000037.1:0-4747 GCA_035761605.1 Agromyces sp.
GCTCGGGCCGGGCGAGATCCCCGACGCGAACGGCGTCGCACTCGTCGCCGCAGTGCGCGAGGTCGGCGCGGTGGTCGTCCACACGGCGCGCGTGCGCGACGACGTGTCGCGCCTGCGCACCGAGCTCGACGCGGCCGTCGACGCCGGCGCCGAGCTGATCCTCACCAGCGGCGGCATCTCGCAGGGCGCCTACGAGGTCGTCCGCGAGCTCATCGAGCCACTCGGCGCCTGGGTCGGCTCGGTCGCCATGCAGCCGGGCGGTCCCCAGGCGACGGGGGTGTACCGAGGGGTTCCGCTCATCGGCTTCCCCGGCAACCCGGTGAGCGCGCAGCTGTCGTTCGCGCTGTTCGTCGCGCCGTCGCTTCGCGCGATCGCCGGCCTCCCGCCGGTGCGGGGCGAGCGGATGCCGCTGGCCGAGGCGGTGACGTCCGTCCCGGGTCGCCGGCAGTTCCTCCGCGGGCGGCGACTGGCCGACGGGAACGCGCTCCCGGTCGGCGGTCCCGGATCGCACCTCGTCGCCGCGCTCGCCGCATCCGACCTCCTCATCGTCGTGCCCGAGGACGTCACGTCGCTCGACGCCGGCGAACTCGTGGATACCGTTGACCTATGAGCTCGCTCACCCACCTCGACGACGACGGCCGTGCACGCATGGTCGACGTCGGCGGCAAGCCGGTCACGCACCGCGTGGCGATCGCCGAGGGGCGCCTCGACACGACGCCCGAGGTGGTCGGGCTCGTGCGCAGTGACGACCTGAAGAAGGCCGACGTGCTGCCGACCGCCCGGATCGCCGGCATCGCGGGCGCGAAGAGGACGAGCGAGCTCATCCCGCTCGCGCACATCGTGCCGCTCGACGCGGTCTCGATCGACTTCGGATTCGAGGAGGCCGCCGTCACGATCCGCGCGACGGTCTCGACCACGGCACGCACGGGCATCGAGATGGAGGCGCTCACCGCGGTCGCGATCGCGGGGCTCACGCTGCACGACATGGTCAAGGCCGTCGACCCCGCGGCACGGCTCGGCGGCATCCGCCTGGTCGAGAAGCGCGGCGGCAAGCGCGGTGTGTGGCGGGCCGATGACGCCGGCTCCGGTGGTCGAGCAGGACGCGAAGCGCCCGTGTCGAGACCCGACGACGCGGATGCCGCGCCCTCGCGCCGCGCGATCGTGCTCGTCGCGTCGACCCGCGCGGCCGCCGGGACCGCCGCGGACACGACCGGCCCCGTCATCGCGCACTGGCTCGCCGAGCGCGGGCTCGAGGCGGACCCGCCCCTCGTGGTCGCCGACTCCGAGATCGCCGGCGCGCTGCGCGCCGCCGTCGCCGAACGGCCGGCCGTCATCCTCACCACGGGCGGCACGGGCGTGAACCCCCACGACCGCACACCCGAGGCCACGCGGGCGGTGCTCGACCAGGAGCTGCCCGGCGTCGCCGACGCGATCCGCGCCGCAGGGCGCGCCGCCACGCCGACGGCGGCGCTGAGCCGTGCACTCGCCGGCGTGGCCGGGCGCACGATCGTCGTCAACCTGCCCGGATCGCGCGGCGGCGTCGCCGACGGGCTCGACGTGCTCGACGAGCTGCTGCCGCACCTGCTCGACCAGGTCGCCGGCGGCGACCACGCGCCGCGCGGCCGGCACCCGCGGAGCGATGCCGCCGAGCACGGGCACGAGGCGCACGGCACCACTGCCGCCGCCGCGCCGATCACCGGCGAGTCCGACCGCCTCGAGCACGGAGGCACCCCGCATGCCTGAGTCCGACGTTCCCGCCGAGGTCTTCGCGCGCGTCACGACCGACCCGCTCGACCGCGCGGCGATCGAGGCGTTCGTGCTGTCGCGACGGGACGGCGCGCTGGTCACGTTCGAGGGCGTCATCCGCGACCACGACCACGGCGACGCCGTGACCGCCCTCGACTACGAGGCGCATCCAGACGCGGAGCGGTTCCTGCGCGAGACCTGCGCCGAGATCGCGCGCGAGACGGGGCTGCGCGTCGCCGCCGCCCACCGCGTCGGCGCGCTCGCGATCGGCGACGTCGCGCTCGTGGCATCCGTCGCCGCCCCGCACCGAGCCGAGGCGTTCGCGGCGTGCGCGCTGCTCGTCGACCGCATCAAGGAGCGCACCCCGATCTGGAAGCGCCAGCACCTCGAGGGCGGCGCGACGGAGTGGGTCAACCTCTAGGCGGATGCCTCCCCGGCGTCCTCCTCGGCCGGCCCGACCCGCTCGACCGCACACCGGAGGTGCAGCACCCGGCGGCCCTCGATCACCACGGTCGGATCGCCGAGGCGCACGGGCGCCGTGTCGCCGAAGAACCGCTTGCCCGAGCCCATGACCACGGGGACGAGGTCGATGGCGACCTCGTCGACGAGCCCTGCCTGGAGCGCCTGGCCGGCGATCGTGCCGGCCGCGAGCCCGACGTCGCGGTCGCCGGCGACCTCCTTCGCCCGCTCGACCGCCGCGACGATGCCCTCGGTGACGAAGTGGAAGTCCTCGGAGCCGGGGTACGACCAGTCGCTCGGCGCCGCGTGCGTGAGCACCACGACCGGGACGCCGATGGGATGCCGCCCGTGCCAGCCGTCGGTGATGTCGAACAGGTCGCGACCGACCACCAGCACGCCGAGCGCGCCGACCCACGACCGCCAGTAGTCCGCGCTCGCCTGCGTGACGTGGAACGGCGGCAGCTCGCCGGCGTTGACGATCTCGACGTCCCCGTTCTCGTACCACTCGAACAGCTCGCCGATGGTGTCGTCCTCGTATGCCACGAACCCGTCGAGCGACATGGATGCGCTTGCGATGACCTTGCCCATGCGGCGCACGCTACGCCGCTCGTGAGGCTGCCGCGCGGGGGTTGCGCGCCCGGGCGGTCGAGTTGCCGGTTCCGCCGGGTTCGTTCGTCGGGATCCCGGTGCAACCGGCAATTCGCCGATACGCCGGAGCGATCAGCCGCCGGCGAACGGCGGCAGCACGTCGACCTGCGCGCCGATCGGCGCGGCGGGGTCGCGGCGCACCACGCCGTCGACCAGGAACGAGCCGTTCGCCACGACGCGCGCCATGGCGGGGCCGTACCGCTCGACGAGCAGGTCGCGCAGGGCGCCGACCGTGGACGCGGACCCGAGCAGAGCGCCGAGATCGAGCCGCTCCTCCTCGCGGCCCGCCGCCTCGGCCGCCGCCGCGAAGTACCGGACGAGCACCGTGTCCGTCGCGCTCGCCGTGGTCGTCACGTCAGCCACCGATGCCTCCCATCGTCCGGACGGGGCGCACGAAGTCGAGGTCGTCGATGCCGTGACCGGCCTTCTTGCCCCACATGGCCGCGCGCCAGCGGTCGGCGAGCTCGGCGTCGGACGCGCCCGAGCGAAGCATCCCGCGCAGGTCGGTCTCGTCGTCGCCGAACAGGCACGAGCGCACCGAGCCCTCCGCGGTGAGTCGCGTGCGGTCGCACGCCCCGCAGAACGGTCGCGTGACCGATGCGATGATCCCGACGGTGTCGGGGCCGCCATCGACCAGCCACTCCTCGGCCGGTGCGGCCGGGTCCTCGCGGCCGACGGGTGCGAGCGCGAACCGCGAGCCGAGCACCGCGAGCAGCTCGGCGGCGTCGACCATGTTGGCGCGCTGCCACGCCTCGTCGGCGTCGAGCGGCATCTGCTCGATGAAGCGGAGGCGGCATCCGTGCTCGATCGCCCAGGCGAGCAGGTCGGCGGCGTCGTGCAGCGTCTCGCGCATGAGCACGGCGTTGACCTTGAGCGGGCCGAGCCCGGCGCGGTGCGCGCCCGCGATGCCCGCGAGCACGGCGGGGAGCCGGTCGCGACGGGTCAGCCGGGTGAAGTGCTCGCGGTCGAGGGTGTCGAGCGACACGTTGACGCGGGAGAGCCCGGCGTCGCGGAGCGCCTCGGCCTTGCGGTCGAGCCCGATGCCGTTCGTCGTCATCGACAGCGGCGTGCCCGGCGCGGCCTCCGCGCTGAGCCGCACGATCTCGACGAGGTCGGGACGCGTGAGCGGCTCGCCCCCGGTGAAACGCACCTCGCGGATCCCGAGGTCGCGGACGGCGATGCCCACGAGCCGAGCGATCTCATCAGGGGAGAGGAGTTCGTCGCGCGGGATGACGGGAAGGCCCTCGGCCGGCATGCAGTACGTGCAGCGCAGCGAGCAGGCCGACGTGATCGAGATGCGCAGGTCGTGCGCGACGCGTCCGAAGCGGTCGACGAGCGCGGGCGTGTCGGGGCGGCCGTCGACCGGCGGCGCCTCGGAGGGCGACCGCCGCACCGTCGGCATCCCGAGCGCGAGCGTCGTCATGCACCCACCCTAAGCGGACGGCGCGAGCCTGCCACCCCGGACGTCACATCGCCGCCCCGCCCGATGCGCCGCGCTGTTCGGCGAGCGCGCCGAGGCGATCGGCGAGCGTGGCGAGGTCGTCGGCCGAACGGCCCGACCCGACGGCGAGTCCGAGCAGGAACGTCGTCACGGGCGCTGCGGGCCGCGCGACCCCGTGCGCCGCCCGGCGCGCGAGCTCGAGCACGAGGTCGATGGGCACCTCGGCGGGATCGACGCCGGTCAGCTCGGCCGCGTCGGCGACCCACTCGTCGAGGACCCCGGGGTGCTGCGCTTCGGTCATGGCGTTGCCTCCTGTCGTGCGGCGCGCGCCTCGGCGAGGTCGTGCCACGTGTCGATGTCGTGCGTCGTTCCGTCGTCGGCGACGACGGCGAGGTCGAGGGATGCCGCGAGCCGGCGCATCGCGGCGCCGCGCACGGCCGCGGGGTCGCCGTC
>DASTQT010000038.1:0-7248 GCA_035761605.1 Agromyces sp.
GCGTCGGCAGGTCGCCGACGCGCGCGGACGCGCCATCCGCGATCGCCTTGGCGACCGGGTGCTCGGAGGCGTGCTCGAGCGCACCCGCGAGCCGGAGCAGGTCGGCCTCGTCGACGCCGTCGGCGGGGTGGACCCCGGCGAGCGACATCCGCCCGCTCGTCACGGTGCCGGTCTTGTCGAGCACGATCGTGTCGACGCGCCGGGTGGACTCGAGCACCTCGGGCCCCTTGATGAGCACGCCGAGCTGCGCGCCGCGGCCGGTGCCGACCAGCAGCGCCGTCGGGGTCGCGAGGCCGAGCGCGCACGGGCACGCGATGATGAGCACCGCGACCGCGGCGGTGAACGCGGCGGCGACGGGGAAGCCGCCCCCGAGCCACGTGCCCAATGTGCCGATCGCGATGAGGATCACCACGGGCACGAAGACGCCGGCGACGCGGTCGGCCAGTCGCTGCACCTCGGCCTTGCCGGCCTGGGCGTCCTCGACGAGCCGCGCCATCTGCGCGAGCTGCGTGTCGGCGCCGACCCGGGTCGCGCGCACCACGAGACGTCCGCCGGCGTTGACGGTCGCGCCGATGACGGCGTCGCCGGCCTCGACCTCGACCGGCACCGACTCGCCCGTCACCAGCGACGCGTCGACCGCGCTGCGGCCCTCCACCACGACGCCGTCGGTCGCGATCTTCTCGCCGGGGCGCACGAGGAACTCATCGCCGACCGCGAGGTGCTCGACCGGGATGCGCGTCTCGACGCCGTCGCGGAGCACCGCGACCTCCTTCGCACCGAGTTCGAGCAGCGCCCGCAGCGCGGCGCCGGCGGCCCGCTTGGAGCGCTTCTCGAGGTACCGGCCGAGCAGCACGAACATGGTCACGCCGGCGGCCACCTCGAGGTACAGGTTCGCGGCACCGTCGCTGGGGGCGACCGTGAGCTCGAAGCCGTGCACCATGCCGGGCTCGCCCGCGGTGCCGAGGAACAGCGCGTACAGCGACCACGCGAACGCGGCCGTCACGCCGAGCGAGACGAGCGTGTCCATGGTCGCGGCGCCGTGGCGCAGGTTCACGAGCGCGGCGCGGTGGAACGGCCACGCCGCCCAGGTGACCACGGGTGCGGCGAGCGCGAGCGACGCCCACTGCCAGTACGTGAACTGCATCGCGGGGATCATGGCGAGCAGGATCACCGGCACCGACAGCGCGATCGAGGCGATGAGGCGAGTGCGGAGCGAGCGCAGCTCGGCGTCGGCGCGCGATTCGGCGGCAGGGGCCGCGCCGGCGGTCTCGCTCGCAGCGCCGACCGGCGGCGCGGGAGGGGCGGGCACCTCGGCGCGGTAGCCGGCCGCCTCGACCGCCGCGATGAGCTCCGCTGCGTCCACGCCCGCCGGCGCGGCCACGCGCGCCTTCTCGGTCGCGTAGTTCACCGTCGCGGTGACGCCGTCGAGCTTGTTCAGCTTCTTCTCGATGCGCATGGCGCACGAGGCGCACGTCATGCCGCCGATCTCGAGCTCGACGACGCGCGCGTCGGCGCCGGAGGTCGCGACCTCGGTCATCAGTGGTCCTCCCCGTGGGCACCCTCGGTGCCGCCGTGCGAGCCGGACTCGTCGTGGGCGCCGGCGCCCGCGCCATCCGTCGGCCCGGTCGTCGCGGTGACCACGAACGGCAGGCTCAGCACGCGACCGTCGAGCTGCAGGTCGAGGTAGAGGAGGTAGCGGCCGGCGGTGGGCGCGGTCGCCATGAACGAGATCTCGGGGCCGGGCTCGGTGACGCCGTCGCCGGGTTCGCCCATCGGATGCACGTGCAGGTACGCGAGGTCGCCCTGGCGGAGGGCGACGAGGTGCCCGTAGGCACCGAGGTACGGCTCGAGCGTGGTGACGGGCTCGCCGTCGCGCGTCACGGTGAAGGTGAGTTCGCTCTCGGCGCCGGCCGCGAGGCCACCCTCGAGCTCGACGGTCACGCCCTCGGCGGTCGCGACGACGACGTCGGTCGTGCGCGGCTCGGGCGCGAAGTCGCCGGCGACGTCGACCGTGCTCGTGAGCGTCACGGTCTCGCCGTGCGCGGTCGGCACGAAGTCGGCGAACACGCGATAGGTGCCCGCGGCGTCGAACGCGAACGGGATCGTCCAGGTGCCGCGCCCATCGGTCTCGGGGTGCACGTGCCGGAAGTGCGCGCCGTCGGTGCGCACCACGATGAGGTGCAGGGGCTTCTCGTGCGCGATCTCGTAGCCCGTCACGGGCTCGCCCGCGCCGTCGATGAGCGTGAAGGCGATCGCGCCGGCCTCGCCTGCGGCCGCCGGTGCGGTCAGCGCCGTGAGGGCGTAGCCGCGGTGCGAGACCGACAGGCCGCGCACGTCGTCAGCGGCCGTCGGCGAAGCGGATGCCTCGGGGCCGGCGTGCCCGCCGTGCCCGGGTGCTGCGGTGTCCATCGGATCCTCCTCGTTCGAGGTCCACGCGGCCGAGGCGTCGGCCGGGATGATGAGCGGGGCCGCGGCGAGCGCGACGGCGAACACCGCCGCCGCGCCCGCCGCGAACAGCCCCAGTCTGGCTGCCGTGTGCACGTCGGACTCGCGGGTCAGACGCGCACGGCGGCGTAGCCGGCCTCCTCGACCGCGGCGATGACGCCGTCGTCGTCGAGGTCGGCCGGCGCGGTGATCGAGAGGCGGCCCGCGGCGGCGGACACCTGGATGCCGGTCACGCCGGGGAGCTGCTCGACCTCTTCGCGCACCGACATCTCGCAGTGACCGCAGGTCATTCCGGTCACCTGGTACTCGCGCTCGCTCATCGTGGACTCCCGTCTGGATCTGGTTCGCTTCGATGATACCCCAGTGGGGTATCACTCTTGTGAACCATATACCCCTCTGGGGTATTCCGCAACCCGTCGCCGGACCGCGGATCCCGGCGAGTGCGTCCATTCGCCGCGAGGGTGTCCACCGGAACGGACGGACTCCCAACGAACGGAAACGCTGAGAGTCGAGTGTCGCGACCGGACGCTCGCGATCCCCTATCGCGGCGTCGCCCGCCGGATCACCAGGAACCCGGCGACGGCCCAGGCCAGCGCCTTCACGAGCACCAGGGTGAACACGCCGACGACGCCGATCGAGGAGAGCCACTGCCCGAGCGACTCCCACGATTCGCTGAACGTGAGCACCGCGATGATCGCGAGGATCACGGCGACGCCGCCGAAGAGCACGATCATCATGCCCTTCATGCGCCAGCGCATGAAGACGGTCGTGACGCCGGCGCCGATGAACAGCACGAGCAGCTGCAGCGCGAACGTCGTGTAGAAGGCGGTGAGCCAGTCGGCGCCGACGTACCAGAGCGCGTCGAACATGCCCGCGCCGATGCCCCAGCCGCCGGTGGCCCGTTCGATGAGCAGGAGCGTCGCGATCGCGACCGCGAACAGGATCGACGCGAGCACGAACATGATCCCCGTGCCGATCCAGTAGTCACGACGCGTGGCGCCGAAGCCGAGCGCGAACGGGAACGTGTACGACACCGCCTGCACGCCGACCACGATGAGGTACCACTGGGGCGACAGCACCGCCCAGCTGTACTGGAAGCCGGTGTTCTCCATCGGCACGCCGGCACCCACGAGGATGAGCGCGATCACCATGGTGACCGCCCATGCGCCGCCCAGGATCATCGCCGGCACGAGGAAGAAGATCGACGGGTTGACCGTGTGCAGGCGCACGATGCGCCAGATTTCGTGCGGCCGGATGCGCGACGACGAGTCGCGCACGCGGGCGGGTGCCGAATCGGTGGCGCTTGCGGTGGCGGTCATGCCGCGACCTCCTTCTCGGGCGTGCCGGCGAGCTCGGCGCCGGTCAGGTGGACGATGAGCTGCTGGAGCGAGACCGGGGCGAGCTCGAGGCCGAGCTCGGCCGCCCGGATGCGGTCGGCCTGATCGAGGCGGCCGTCGATCGTGACCGACGACAGCCCGCCGATCGCGTCGTGCCCGATCACGGGACGGTCGGCGACGAACTGCTCGACGACCGCACGCGGGCCCGCGACCGAGGTGGCCGAGCCGCGCACCTCGTCGGCGTCGCGATCGAGCAGGATCCGGCCCTGGTCGATGAGGATCACGTGCTCGAGGAGGTTCGCGACCTCGTCGATCAGGTGCGTCGACAGCACGACCGTGCGGGGGTGCTCTGCGTAGTCCTCGAGCAGGCGGTCGTAGAAGATGTGCCGCGCGACCGCGTCGAGCCCGAGGTACGGCTCGTCGAAGAACGTCAGCGGGGCGCGCGAGGCGAGCCCGACGATCACGCCGACGGCGCTCAGCTGCCCGCGCGAGAGCTTCTTGATGCGGCGCTTGACCGGAAGGCGGAAGTCGGCGACGAGCCGCTCGGCGAACGCGGCATCCCAGCGCTCGAAGAACCACGGCGCCGCGGTGAACACGTGGGCGGGGGTGAAGTCCTCGGGGTAGCGCTGGGCCTCCGCGATGAAGCACATGCGGCGCAGCACCTCGGCATGCTCGGCGGGAGCGCGGCCGAAGACCTCGAGCTCGCCGCCGTTCGAGAAGATCTGGCCCGTGAGCAACTGCATGATCGTGGTCTTGCCGGCGCCGTTGCGACCGAGCAGGCCGTAGATCCGACCCTCCTCGAGCGTGAAGTCGATGCCGTCGATCGCGGTGAACGACCCGTAGCGCTTCGTGAGCCCGCGGGCCCGGACGACGGTGCTGGTCATGACAGGATCCTTTCCTCGCGGAGCATGCCCGCGAGCTCGTCGACGCCGATGCCGAGCTTCGCGGCCTCGACGATGAGCGGTCGGAGGTAGTCGGCGGCGAATTCGGCCCGCCGTCGTTCGATGAGCCGGTCGCGTGCGCCGAGGACGACGAACATGCCGACTCCGCGCCGTTTGGCGACGATCCCCTGCTCGACGAGGCGGTTCACGCCCTTCAGCGCGGTGGCCGGATTGATGCGGTGGAACGCGGCGAGCTCGTTGATCGAGGGGATCGCGGCATCCTCGGCGACCGTGCCGTCGATGATGTCGTTCTCGATGCGCTCCGCGATCTGCAGGAAGATCGGCCGCGTTTCGTCCATCCGTCCCCGATTCGGTTGCTTGGCTAGTTACTTCACTAGCTAACCAATCATGCAGAGCGGCCCGTGTCAAGAGGCAGCGCGGATGGCGCGGCGAGCCGGACCGGGATCAGGCGCGCGCGACGCCGCGGCGCGGCATCCTGACCCGCCCCTGCGCCAGCAGGATGCCCGCCATCACGACGAGCGCGCCGAGCGGCTCGTTCCAGGTGAGCGGCTCGCTCAGGATCAGGACCCCGAGCACCACGCCGACGACCGGCGTCACGTACGTGACCGTGGACGCGTTCGTCGGGCCCCAGTCGCGGATCACGCCGATGTTCCAGATGTACGCAAGGCCCGTGCCCGCGATACCGAGCGCCGTGAGGCAGACCACGACCGCGACATCCAGCTGCACCGGTCCCACGGCCAGCAGCGGCGTGAGCAGCAGCATGACCGCACCTCCCATGCCGACCTGCAGGAACGCGAACGTCGTCTGCGCGATCGGCCGGCCGCTGAGGAACTTGCGCGTGTACCCGAACATCACGCCGTAGCACGCGGTCGCGCCGAGGCACGCGAGCTGCCCCGCGAGGCTGCCGCCGACCTCGGCCTGCCAGGGCGCGATGATGATCACCACGCCGACGATGCCGACGAGCACGCCCAGCCAGCGGGACGCGTCGAGCTTCTCGACCCGGAACGCGAGCGTCGCGATGATCGCGGTCATGATCGGAGTCGTCGCGTTGAGGATCGACGCGAGGCTCGAGGTCACCGTCTGCTGCGCCCAGGTGAAGAGGAGGAACGGCACGACGCACCCGGTGATGCCGATCACGAGGAAGTGCAGCCAGACCACCGGTTCGCGCGGCAGCACCGCGCCGCCGTCGACCCGGGGGCGCGCGACGAGCACGACGACCCCGAGCGTCAGCGCGCCGAGCACGACGCGCGCCCAGGCCACCTGCGTGAACGAGAGCCCGGTGAGGGCGACCGCCATGAACAGGAAGCTCGCGCCCCACACGAGTCCGGCGGCCAGGAACTGCACCCAGGTGCGCACTCCGCCGCGGCCGCGCGGAGCGGCGGAGCCGACCGTCGAGCTGCCGGAGGTTCGGTCGACGGATGCCGCGTCGGCGGCCTGCGGCCCGGTGTTCGCGGACGTGGTGCGGGTGGTCACCGACCCACGGTACGTCCGCGCTCGCGCGCTCCGCGAGGCTTCCGGAACGCGATGTCCGGAACCCGCCGAACGTTGGCAGGCGGGTGCCGCGACGATGCCGACGGCACGCCCGCCGCTCGTCGCCCGTTCATTGCGTCGCCGACCGGGCGGATCGAGAATGAACCCCGGGGGGACCGTGGACACCGAGCTGTTCGTGCACTTCGCCGAGATCGCGGGCGTCTTCGTGGGGTTCGGCGCGCTGATCGGTCTCCGCAGCGCGGGCAGGATCGACCTGCACGACGTGATCTACCTCCGGGCGGTGCTCATCCTGGGGGTCTGGGTGGTGATCGCCGCCCTCCTCCCGATCACCGTGAACCGGTACGGCGTCGACGGCCACGCGCTCTGGCTGGCGTGCGCCCTGGCGGTCGGCGTGCTCTGGATCGTCGGATTCATCGCCCTCAACCGGAGCGCCGACATGAGGGCGCTCAACCGGAATGCCGAACCTGTCGACCGGATCTTCCCCATCGTCGGTCTCCCGTTGCACCTTGTCATCGCCGGCAGCATGGTCCTGATCGTCATCGGCGTCTGGCCTCATCTCGACGAGGCGTTGTACGTGACCGGGCTCACGGCGGGAGTGGTCTTCGCCGGGTACACGCTCCTCGCGAGCGTGCTCAGCCGGAAGCACGTGTCGGACCCGGAGCGCGATGCCCCCTGACGGGGCCCACAACGCGAGGGGCGGACGCGGAAGGCAAGCGGCGCGACCCGTGACGGCCGGCGTCCACCCACCTAGGCTGGCCCGCATGACCGAACAGTTCGATGTCGCGATCCTCGGTGCGGGTCCGGGCGGCTATGTCGCCGCCATCCGCGCCGCCCAGCTCGGCCTGAAGGTCGCCGTGGTCGAAGAGAGATATTGGGGCGGCGTCTGCCTCAATGTCGGCTGCATCCCCTCGAAGGCGCTGCTCCGCAACGCCGAACTGGCGCACATCTTCCACGACCAGGCCGCGACCTTCGGCATCTCGGGCGACGTGCGCTTCGACTTCGGCGTCGCGTTCGACCGCAGCCGCCAGGTGTCCGAGAAGCACGTCAAGGGCGTGCACTTCCTGATGAAGAAG
>DASTQT010000039.1:0-12001 GCA_035761605.1 Agromyces sp.
GATGTCGTCGGCGGAGGGGCAGGCCCGGGCAGCGAGTCGGCGCGACCGGCGGCACCGGTCGAGGACTTCTGCAGCCCAGTCGACCCGGCCGACTGCCGGATGTCCGCCGCGGAACCCGAGCCGGCGCCCGCGGGCGAGCCCGCCGTGACGATGCGCGACATCGCGTCGTTCCGGCCGGCGGAGCCGGGCAATGGGATGGAGCCCGGTGGCTGGGCCGTCGTCGGCCTGCCGGCGAACTTCGTGGCCGAGTCATCCGTTCAGACCTTGTCGGGAACCCTGCTGGGCCGTCCGGCCGAGGTGCGATTCCATCCGGTCGCGTACCGGTGGACGCACTCGGACGGCGCCGTCGTCCAGACCTCGACGCCGGGCTCGACGTGGGAAGCGCTCGGGCAGGCCGAGTTCACGGAGACCGCGACGAGTCACGTCTACGCGGCATCCGGTGACTACACGGTCGACATCGCGGTCGTGTTCGTCGCCGAGTACCGGTTCAACGGCTCGGTCTGGCGGTGGATCGACGGCACGCTGAGCGTTCCCGGCGCACCGCAGAGCGTGCTCGTCGGCGAGTTCGACACCGTACTCGTCACCGGCGACTGCCACGTCGCCCCCGACGGCCCAGGTTGCTGACCCGCCGAGAAGGGAATCAGACGCGGTCGAGCGCCGCGAGCACGCGCGGCACCGCGCCGCCGAGGTTCCACTCGTCGGCGAGCGACTCGAGCGTCGAACGCGGCTCCCCCGCGACGGGCGCGAGGCGCGCGCCGAGCTCCTCGGCCGACGGCAGGTCGAGCGTGCGTACGACGTTCACGACCGTGGGCGCGACGGCCAGGTAGTCGTGCGCGGCGGCGAGCTTCGCCCGCATCGTCGCGGACATGCGCGGCGCGGCATCCGCTGCATCGGAATCGCCGGAGGCGACCGCGAGCATCGCGTCGAGCGAGCCGTACTCGCCGAGCAGGCCGGCCGCGGTCTTCTCGCCGATGCCCGCGACGCCCGGCAGCCCGTCGGACGTGTCGCCTCGGAGCGTCGCGAAGTCCGCGTACTGCGACGGCTCGATGCCGTACTTCGCGACGACCCACGCGTCATCCACGAGCTCGAGCCTGCTCATGCCCCGAGCCGTGTAGATCACGCGCACGGCCGCGTCGTCGTCGACGAGCTGGAACAGGTCGCGGTCGCCCGTCACGACGTCGACCGGCATCCCGGCACCGGTTGCAAGCGTACCGATCACGTCGTCGGCCTCGTGGGCCTCGACGCCGACGACCGGGATGCCGAGCAGGCTCAGCGCCTCGCGGATCATCGGCACCTGCGCCTCGAGCGGGTCGGGGACCTCCTCGACATCGGGGCCGCCGGGAACGACCACCTCGACGCGGTGCGCCTTGTAGCTCGGGATCAGCTCGACGCGCCAGTGCGGTCGCCAGTCGTCATCCCAGCACGCGACGAGGTGAGTCGGCTCGAAGTCGGTCACGAGGCGCGCGATCATGTCGAGCAGCCCGCGCACCGCGTTCACCGGCGTGCCATCCGCCCGCCTGATCGAATCGGGCACGCCGTAGAAGGCGCGGAAGTACAGCGACGCGGTGTCGAGCAGCATCAGGCGATCGGGCATGGGGTGATCCTTTCACCAACCGACGACGGATGGGTCTCGAGACGCCGCTGCGCGGCTCCTCGACAAGCACGACGGCAGTCACAGCGAACGCACAGCGAGCGGGCGCATCCTGCGGAACACATACCGCCCTTCCGCGGTTCTTCCATATGGACGGTCGCGTAACCGGCTCAGCCGGTGTCGAGCGTCCGTGGGCGGCCCAGCCGGAGCCGCCAGGAGAAGGAGCAACCGTGTCACACGACTACCGCAGGACTCCCGAGGCCGTCGACCGCCTCACCCCGCTGCAGCGCAAGGTCACGCAGGACGACGCGACCGAGCCGGCGTTCCGCAACGAGTACTGGAACAACCACGAGCCGGGCCTCTACGTCGACGTCGTCTCGGGGCAGCCGCTCTTCGCGAGCGTGCACAAGTACGACAGCCGCTCCGGCTGGCCGAGCTTCACGCGCCCGATCGCCGACGCCGCCGTGACCGAGCACGTCGACCGCAGCTTGTGGATGAAGCGCGTCGAGGTCCGTTCGTCGGGCGCCGACAGCCACCTCGGGCACGTCTTCGACGACGGACCCGCCGACCAGGGCGGCCTCCGCTACTGCATCAACTCCGCCGCGCTGCGCTTCGTGCACCTCGACGACCTCGAGGCCGAGGGCTACGGCGAGTACCGCCACCTGTTCCAGGGCGCAGATGCCGCGACATCCGCCACCACCACCACCGAGAGCGAGGACCGCGCATGACCACCCCCGGCACCATCACCACCCTTCCCGGCGCCGAGACCGCCGTCCTCGCGGGCGGCTGCTTCTGGGGCATGGAGGATCTCGTCCGGAAGCTGCCGGGCGTGCTCAGCACGCGCGTGGGCTACTCCGGCGGCGACGTCCCGAACGCGACGTACCGCAACCACGGCACGCACGCCGAGGCGCTCGAGGTCGTCTTCGACCCGGCGAAGCTGAGCTACCGGGAGCTGCTCGAGTTCTGCTTCCCGATCCACGACCCGTCGACGAAGAACCGTCAGGGCAACGACATCGGCACGAGCTACCGCTCGGCGATCTTCCCGACGAGCGAGGCCCAGTACGACACGGCGATCGACACGATCGCGGACGTCGACGCGTCCGGCCTCTGGCCGGGGCCGGTCGTGACCGAGGTCGCCCCCGCCGGCGCGTTCTGGGAGGCCGAGCCCGAGCACCAGGACTACCTGCAGCGCATCCCGTGGGGTTACACCTGCCACTTCGTGCGACCCGGATGGCGCCTGCCGAAGCGCGACGCCGCCCAGGCGGGCTGAGGCCCGCGCAGGCTCCTCGACGAGGGCGTGTCCGCTACCCGGCGGGCACGCCCGAGGCGTCCCAGGCGACCCGGTACGAGTAGAGGTCGTCGTTGCGGCGGTCGTCCATCGCGTTCCGGAGGAACATCGGGAGCATGGCGTCGCGGAGCGCGACGCCGACGCGCGACCGGGTCACGCGCTTGTTCCGGTCGACCGCGCGGGCGTAGCCCACGATCCGCTCGACGCGCGGCTGCCGCGTCCGCTGGTACTCGGCGAACGCGGTCTCGTGGTCGGGCGCGTCGCGGAGGGACCGGGCGAGCGTGATCGCATCCTCGAGCGCGAGCGATGCGCCCTGGCCGGCGCTGGGGCTCGTCGCGTGCACGGCGTCGCCGATCGCGACGACCCGGCCGCGGTGCCATCGCGGCACGTGCGGCAGCGCGTGGATCGGGTACGCGCTCACGGGGCCGACGGCACCCGCGAGCAGTTGCGGAACCGGGGACGGATCGTCGGCGTGCAGCTCTCCGAGCTCGGCGAGCCACCGGTCGCGCGTCACCGCCGCCAGCGCGCGCCGGTCGGGCTCGGCGCGCGTGAGATTCGCGAACCAGTAGGCCGTGCCATCCGCTCGGACGAGATAGCCGAAGAACGCGCGCCGGCCGAACACCATGACCTGCGTCTCGGGCGTCGGCCCGAGGCCGTGCACCCGGGCCGTGCCGCCGAGCCCGACGAGTCCCGTGTATTCGGGCGCGCGCGCGTCGGGGTCGATGTGCGTGCGCACGACCGAGCGGATGCCGTCGGCGCCGATGAGCACGTCGGCCGTGAGCTCGCGGCCGTCTGCGAGCGTCGCCGTCGCGGCATCCGTCGACGAGCGGATGCCGGTGACGCGCGCGCCGTACTCGATCGGAACGCCCGCGGCGGCCGCGCCATCGCGCAGTACGGCGTGCAGGTGCGCGCGCTGGACGACCACGCCGCCGCGCGCGAGGTCGCCGGCCGGCCCGTTGGGCACGACGCCGAGCTCGCGGCCGCGTCCGCTCAGCATGACCATGCGGCCCGCCCGATGCCCGTCGGCGACGAGGGGATCGCGCAGCCCGAGCTGTTCGAGCACGTGGAGTCCGTTGGTCGCGACGTTGAGGAACGCGCCCTCGGCGGCATCCGGGCCGGCGGCCGACTCGAGGATGCGCACCTCCCATCCCGCGCGGACGAGGAACATGGCAACGGCCGGGCCGGCGATGCCGCCGCCGACGATGAGTGCGCTGGGCATGGCGGGCTCCTCCTGCGACCGACCGGTCGATAGACTGATGGACGGACCGAGAGTCTCGCAATACGAGTCTCTCTGATTTAGAGAGAATAACGGATGTCGCGAACGTCGTCAACCCGTCGCGCCCTCGTC
Source organism: Agromyces sp. (assembly GCA_035761605.1). Taxonomy (GTDB): domain Bacteria; phylum Actinomycetota; class Actinomycetes; order Actinomycetales; family Microbacteriaceae; genus Agromyces. The sequence goes on from DASTQT010000039.1 coordinate 4,228, forward strand.
GCGCGCAATGCCGAGGTCATGCGCGACTTCATGGCGCACGCGGTGCTCTTCCAGGACGCGGTGGCCAGGAGCGCAGGCCTCAACGGCACCGACCTGCAGGCCGTCGGGCTGCTCCTCTCCGGAGGCCCGGCGACGCCCGGCGAGCTCGCCGCCCGCACCGGGCTGACCGCGGGCGGGGCCATCACCGCCGTCGTCGACCGGCTCGAGCAGGCGGGCTTCGTCGCCCGGTCGCGCGACCCCCACGATCGCCGTCGCGTCCTCGTCACGGCGGTGCCCGAGGCGATCGCCGACGCCGTCGGCCCCGCGTACGCCGGGGTCACCGACCGCTGGGGCGAGGTGCTCGCCTCGCTCTCCGACGACGAGCTCGCGTTCGCGAACGACCTGCTCGCTCGGGCCGCCGAGGTCAACCGGCTCGAGGTCGAGCGGATGCGCGGACGCTAGCGTGAATCGCATGCGGTTCTCCGAACGGTTCCGCGCGACCCGGCGGGCCCCGATCCTGCAGGTGCTGAAGTCCGCTGTCGCGACGATCGCCGCATGGCTCGTCGCAGGTTGGCTGATCCCCGGCCCGCTGCCGGTGTTCGCGGCCATCGCGGCGCTGCTCGTGGTGCAGCCGAGCGTCGACCAGTCGCTCGGCAAGGCGATCGAGCGCAGCGTCGGCGTGATCGCGGGCGTCGTGATCGCGTCGGCGCTGGGCCTCGTGTTCGGCCCCAACGGCTGGGTGATCCTGCTCGCGATCGTCGTCTCGATCCTCGCGGCCTGGGCGGCGCGCATGACGACGCCGACGTCGAACCAGGTGGCGATCAGCGCGATGCTCGTGCTCGCGCTCGGCGGCACGTCGCCCGAGTACGCGTTCGACCGCATCCTCGAGACGCTCATCGGCGCGGCGATCGGCATCGTCGTCAACGTGCTCATCGTTCCGCCCGTGCTGGTGGGCCCGGCGCGCGGGCAGCTCGCCGGGCTCGGCGGCGAGCTCGCGGCATCCGTCGACCGCCTGGCCGGCGCGCTCGAAGCACCCCAGAGCAAGGCCGACCTCGACGCGCTCATGATCGAGGCGCGGCTGCTGCGGCCGATGCGCGATGCGGCGGATGGCGCCATCGCCGACGCCGAGGAATCCCTGACGTTGAACCCGCGCCGGTCGGCCCATCGCGGCGACCTCGTCGAGCAGCGCAAGCTCCTCGAACGACTCGGCCCCATCGTCACGCAGGTCATCGGGATGACGCGGGCCGTCGTCGACCACTACGACGACGACCTCGCGGGCGAACCGACCGTGCGTGCGATCGCCGAGCAGCTGCGCCGCGTCGCCCACGACATCCGGCTCGCGGTGCACCTCGCCGACGTCGATCCCGAGCCGCTCACGTCGGCGGTGCCCGCGCTGACCGCTCCGCTGGTCGTCGCGGCGCCGAAGTCCGACCACTGGATCCTCGTCGGCTCGTTGATGGAGGATCTCCGCCGCATCCGCGACGAGCTCCTGGCCGACGAGGCGCCGCCGTCCACGCGCTGACCCTTCCCGCGCTGGCGGTCCAACACGGCAGAACGCGGACACGTCCCGGATCGGCCATGGACCCAGGGCTGTCAAGGGGCTTCTGCCGCGAACCGCGGGCCCGTACCGTCGCGGGATGGTTCATCCCCAGGAACCCCCGTCCGACCCGAACACGCACAGACTCTTGGGCACCCCCATGCCCGTCTACGTCGCGGTCGCCGCGCCCGTCATCATCGCAACCGTGGCCGCCGCGACGCAGCCGTGGCTTCCGCCGAGCCACGTGCTCCGCGACAGCCAGGTCATCGCCGCGGCGCACGGGGATGCGAGCCCCGCTTACGGACTGCTGTCCAACCTCGGCGTCCTCGTGATCGCCATCGCGACCGGCATGGCACTGCTCGGCTGGCTGGTCGGGCGCCGCAACGGCGACCCCCTCGGCTCGCTGCTGGCGTGGAGCTTCGCGCTCAGCCTCGCCTTCGTCCTCGACGACCTGCTGCTCCTGCACGAGGCGGCCTCGGTGACCTCGTGGGGCTCCATCGCGGTCGCCGCAGTCTACGGCGCAGCATTCCTCGTGTACCTCGCCCGATTCCAGGAGGTCGTGCGCGAGCGGTTCGACGGCGGACTGCTCTTCCTCGCGATCGCGGCCTTCGGCGGGTCGGCGGTCGTCGATGTGCTGGTGCGGCCGACCCAGACATCGGTGCTCCTCGAGGACGGCGCGAAGCTGCTCGGCATCGTGGCGTGGTCGGTGTTCGTCGGGCGTGCGGCGCTCACCGCGATCCGGTCCGCGCGGCCTCGGGTCGGGGAATCGGAACCCGCGAACGTGGTCGGCGCCGCGGAGGAGCACGCCGCTCACTCCGCCGCCGCGTCCCCGTCGGGCGGACGCTGAGCCTCCGCGTGAGCTGAACCGCCGACCGCGCCGGATGTCACCCCATCCCAGCACTGGTCCGCGCACGCCGGGACTGCCCGGCCACGCCTGAACCTCACCCGTCCGTGCCACCACGGGTCGGCGCGCCAGCATCGCCGGCACCGCCGGAACCTCACCCGACCTTCACACGACCGGTCCTCACCATCCGGTCCGCCGTGCGATCTCGACGATGATTCCACGCGCGGCCGCGGGAGAAAGGTATTCCGCGGATACCTTGCCCCCGTGATCGAAACCGAAATCGTCGTTCGAACCGCGCGTGTGGGGCGGCCGGTCCGTCCGCCCACGTCGGGCGCAGCACCCGGTCGCGAGGGCGAGCCGCTTCGACCGTGGCCGCGCCCCCGCCCGCGCTCCGGGAGTGGAGCGGAGCCGGGGCGGTGAGCAGCGCAGAACCGACGAGCGGCGCCCGACGCCACCGGGGGCTGACCACGGTCAAGGTCGATGCCGAGACGCACCGACTGATCGGAGATCTGGCCCACCTGCTCGAGCGCACGCGGGGTGAAGTGGTTCGCGACGCGGTCAACGCGTTCGCGGTGTGGCGAGCGGCACTCCTCGACCATGGCGCCGACGAGAGCGCACAGCGCGTGGCGCTGGCGAATGCACGGCATCAGGGGCGCGACTGGCCTCAGGCGATCTCGCGACCTCGGACGCCGAGCGTGCGGATCGTTCGCGAGCCGGAACGGTCCGCATCTCGCCGCGCACGCTCGGACGCCTCACCCCGCACGAGCGCGTCGAACTGCGGCGAGCCGACCTCGACCGCGTGCTCGGGGCGATGGGCGCCCGGAATCCGCGTCTCGTCGACCCCCGCGAACACGGGCATGCGCCCGACTCCGTCGTCATCCTCGTCGACCTCGACGATCCGACGCGGTTCCCGTACGGGGAGCTCATCGCGGAGGCGACGGAGATCCTCGGGGAGGTCGTCGACATCGCGGCGTCGAACGCCCGGCGACCGTCGCTGCTCGACCGCGCCGGGATCGAGACGATCAGGTGAGCAGGTCGCGGACCGCCTCGCCCCACTCGAAGCCGCAGTCGCGGCAGTCGAAGATCGGCGCGTCGGCATGCAGGCCCGCCGACGTGACATCGGCCTCGACCTCGAGGTCGAGCGGACCGTACACGATGACCCGCACGGCGGCGGAGCCGCAGCGCAGGCAGGGCTCGTCGAGCACGTGGGGCTCGAGCGTCGGCTGCGTCGGGTTCGTCATGGCCATCACGGTAGGCGAGGCCGCCGACATCCGTCGCAGCGGGGCCGCGCGTCGCCCCCACGGTGGACGAACGGCCCCGGGATCGACACGACGGCGCTCGGCCGCGCCATCCGTGCTGGCTAGTGTCGAGGCGTGAGCGGCTTCGACTTCTTCTCGGCGGGCGAGCTGCCCGCGCCGAGCCTGCCCGCCGACGAGGTCGCGGGCATCGTGCACGAGCACTGGGACCTCGACATCGCGCTCGAACCGCTCGGCAGCCAGCAGGACCAGAACTTCCTCGCGCGGACTCGCGACGCCCACTCCGCGCCCGTCGGAGTGGTGAAGATCACCAACCCCGCGTTCACCGCCGACGAACTCGACGCGCAGGACCACGCGGCCTCCCGCATCGCCGAGGCCGCGCCGCAGCTTCGCATCGCGACGACCTCCCGGGCGGCCGACGGCACCCCGCGCTCGATCGTCGCCGACACGAGCGAGGGGCGCCTCGCCATCCGCCTGCTCGACTACCTGCCGGGCGGCACGCTCACGGGCAGCGCGCACCTCTCCCCCGCGGTCGTCGCGCGCATGGGCGCGCTCGCCGCACACGCGAACCTCGCGCTCACGGGCTTCGAGCACGCCGGCCTCGACCGCGTGCTGCAGTGGGACCTCCGCCACGCCGACCGCGTCGTCGACCTCCTCGCGCACTTCCACCCCGACCCGGTGAAGCGGGCGATGGTGACGGATGCCGCGGCACGCGCCTGGGCCGACGTCCAGGCCGTCGCGGCCGAGCTGCCCGTGCAGGCCGTGCACCTCGACCTGACCGACGACAACGTCGTGTGCACGAGCGAGCACGGCATCCGGACGCCCGACGGGATGATCGACTTCGGCGACGTCACGTCGAGCTGGGCGGTGTCCGAGCTCGCCATCACGATCTCCTCGGTGCTGCACCACGCGGGCGCCGAGCCGGCGTCGGTGCTCCCCGCGGTGCGCGCGTTCCACTCGCTCCGCCCCCTGTCGAGCGCCGAGGTGCGGGCACTGTGGTCCCTCGTCGTGCTCCGCGGCGCGGTGCTCGTCGTCAGCGGCGAGCAGCAGGTGCAGATCGACGGCGGCGCGAACGCGTACGCGGCGGAGGGCGTCGAGCGCGAATGGCGGATCTTCGAGCAGGCGGCGTCGGTGCCGTCGGCGGTCATGACGGGGGTGATCGCGGAGGCGCTCGGGACTCCCCTCGCCCCCGGTGGTCGAGTAGGGCCGCCGGAGGCGACCCGTATCGAGACCTCCACCGGGTTCGACGCGGGCGCCTGGCTCGACCCCGAGCTCGAGCAGCGGCTCGCGCTCGCGGCGCTCGACGCGGGGGCCCCCGCGGCCTGGCTCGAGCGCGGAACCCCGAGGCTCAGTGCGAGCCGCATCCGGTCGGCGGACTCGTCGGCGACCGTGCCGACCGGCATCGACGTGTGGTTCGCCGAGTCGCAGCACCTGACCACGACCGGCGGCGGAGCGCGGCTCGTCGTCGAGGGGGCGGATGGCGCGACCATCCTGGACGGGACCGTGCCGGCGCGCACGCGCGCCCGGATCCGGCTCGAGAACGCGCCCGCCGGGGTGCGCGTGCCGCACCTCGTGCGACCTGAGTACGCGGCGGGCTGGTTGGCGCTGACGGAGGACCCGGGCGCGGCGATGGGTCTCGCCGACGCCGGTCTCGATACGCCGCTTCGCGGCTACTCGACCACCGACGGAACAGAGCTCGTCGCGCGTCGCGACCGCGCGTTCGCCGCGGTGCAGGAGCACTACTACGACGCCCCGCCGCGCATCGAGCGCGGCTGGCGCGAGCACCTCGTCGGCACCGACGGTCGCGTGTACCTCGACATGGTCAACAACGTGACGCCGCTCGGCCACGGCCATCCGAAGCTGGCGGCTGCGGTCGGCAGGCAGCTCCGCACGCTCAACACGAACTCGCGGTTCAACTACGGGGCGGTCGTCGAGTTCTCCGAGCGCCTCGCGGCGCTCGCGCCCGATCCGCTCGACACCGTGTTCCTCGTGAACTCGGGCTCGGAGGCGACCGACCTCGCGATCCGCGTCGCACTCGCCGCGACCGGCCGCCGCGACGTGGTGGCCCTCCTCGAGGCGTACCACGGCTGGACCTACGCGTCCGACGCGGTGAGCACCTCGACGGCCGACAACCCGAACGCGCTCGCGACCCGCCCGGACTGGGTCCACGCGCTCGACGCGCCGAACCCGTTCCGCGGCATCCACCGCGGGGCCGAGGCCGCCCGCTACGCGCCCGAGGCCGCCGACCGCATCCGGCGCCTCGCCGCCGACGGCCGCCAGCCCGCGGCCTTCATCGCCGAGACCTTCTCCGGCAACGCCGGAGGCATCCCGCTACCCGACGGCTACCTCGCCGAGGTGTACGCCGCCGTGCGCGAGGTCGGCGGGCTCGCGATCGCCGACGAGGTGCAGGCCGGGTACGGCCGGCTCGGGCAGTGGTTCTGGGGCTTCGAGCAGCAGGGTGTCGTGCCCGATGTGATCGCGGTCGCGAAGGCCGCAGGCAACGGGTACCCGCTCGGCGCGGTCATCACGACGCGTGAGATCGCCGCACGCTTCCGCACGCAGGGGTACTTCTTCTCGTCGACGGGAGGAAGCCCGGCCTCGAGCATCGCCGGCCTCACCGTGCTCGACGCGTTCCGCGACGAGCGGCTCCAGCAGAACGCAGCCGACACGGGCGCGTACCTGAAGGGCCGGCTCGAGGCGCTGGCGGAACGCCATCCGCTCATCGGGGTCGTGCACGGCCTGGGGCTCTACCTCGGCGTCGAGTTCGTGCGCGACCGGGCCACGCTCGAGCCCGCGACCGAGGAGACCGCGGCGATCTGCGACCGCCTGCTCGAGCTCGGCGTGATCATGCAGCCGACCGGCGACCACCAGAACGTGCTCAAGGTCAAGCCTCCGCTCGTCGTCACGCGCGAGAGCGCCGACTTCTTCGTCTCCATGCTCGACCGGGTCCTCGACGAGGGCTGGTAGTCCGCGCGGGCGGCGCGATCATCCTCTACGCTCGGCCTCGTGGACGGATCGGACGGTCGGTACACGTGCGACGAGCTCGTCGAGCGTTCCGGGGCCGACGCCGCGTTCGTCGACCGGCTCCTGGAGCTCGGCGTGGTGGTGCCCGCGGCGGACGGAACCTTCGGGAAGGGCGACGTCCAACGGGTCCGGCTCGTCGCGGCGTGCGACCGCGCGGGCCTGAGCGCCGAGGCGATCGGCGAGGCCGTCGCGGCGGGGCGACTTCCCCTGGGGTTCATGGACCTCCCGCAGTACCGCTGGTCGGAGCTCGGGACCGAGACCTACGGTGAGCTCGCCGCGCGCCTCGGCATCCCGTTCGAGGTGATCAGGGAGACCAGCGCGGCGCTCGTCAACCGGCACCTCGCGCCCGAGGACCGGAGCCGTGAGGACGACGAGGCGATCTTCACGTTGATCGGCCTGATGGCGACCATGGCGGACCTCGATGCGCTGATGCGGATCGGTCGGGTGTACGTCGACGGGCTGCGCCGGGCGGCGGAGGCCGAGAACGAGATGTACGTCACGTACATCATGGGCGGATTGATCCGGGCGGGGATGACCTACGGCGAGGCGCTCGAGCGGTCGGCCGGGATCGGCACGCAGCTCGCTCCCCTCATGGAGCAGATGGTCCTCACCCTGTATCGCCGCCAGCAGGAGCGCGGGTGGACCGAGGGAATCGTGGAGGGGATCGAGCACGCCCTCGAAGCGGCTGGATCGCACCGGAGACCGGCGCGGCCGTCCGCGTTCGTGTTCATCGACCTCGCGGGGTACACGAGCCTCACCGACGAGCAGGGCGACGCCGCCGGCGCGCGGCTGGCCCGGGAGATGGGCGCGGTGGTGGAGCGGATCGTCACCGACCACGCCGGCACGCCGGTGAAGTGGCTCGGGGACGGGGTGATGGTGCACTTCCGCGACGCGAACCGCGCCGTGCGCGCGACGCTCGAGATGGTCGCAGCGGCGCCGGTGATCGGCCTGCCCGCCCACGCGGGAATCGCCGCCGGCCCGGTGGTGATGCAGGACGGCGACTACTTCGGCCGCGCCGTGAACCTGGCCTCGCGGATCTCCGGCGCGGCTGCCGCCGGGCAGACGCTGGTCAGTGGTGCGGTCGTGGAGCTGGCCGACGATCCCACGCTGTCGTTCCGCGAGGTCGGACCGCTC
>DASTQT010000040.1:0-4094 GCA_035761605.1 Agromyces sp.
GCACCGGCCGGGCGATCCTTCGCGACCGTCAGCGGTGCCGTGCGGCGGACGACGTCGACCGGCGCGTACCGCTCGATCACGTCGATCGGCGCGGTCCGCTCGATCACGTCGACCGGGCGGGTGACGGGCACGGCGATCGCGGCGGTGGGCGCCTCGGCGTAGTCCACGCCGAAGCGCGGCATCCACCCGCCGGCCGGATGGCGCACCACGCGCAGGCCGCGGCCGACGATGAGCCAGCCCAGGCCGACGAGCGCAGCCACGACCGCCGCGACCGCGGCGACGACGAGCGCCCAGCGCGGACCCCACGCGTTCGCGACCGCGCCGACGATGGGCGCGCCGATCGGGGTGCCGCCCGACAGGATCGCCATGTACAGCGCCATGACGCGCCCGCGCAGCAGCGGGTCGGTCGTGGTCTGCACGTAGCCGTTCGCAGTCGTCAGCATCGTGACGATGGTGAAGCCGATGAACACGGTGGATGCCGCGAACAGCCAGTACGACGGCATGACCGCCGAGACGGCGGCGGCGACGGCGAAGAACGCCACGGCGGCGATGATCACGCGGATGCGCGCACGCTCGCGCTTCGCGGCCAGCAGCGCACCCGTGAGCGAGCCGATCGCGAGGATCGACGACAGCAGCCCGTACTCGCCCGCGCCGCGGCCGAACTCGACCGCCATGGTCGAGGAGAAGATCGGGAAGTTCATGCCGAAGGCGCCGATGAGGAACACCATCACGAACACGACGGCGAGGTCGGGCCTGCCGGCCACGTAGCGGAAGCCCGCGACGAAGGCCCCGCGCTCACGGGGAGCCCGTGGCATCCGGCGCAGCTTGGAACCCTTGAGCTTCACGAGCGCGACGAGCACCGCGACGAACGAGACGGCGTTGATGAGGAACACCCAGCCGGTGCCGACGAGCACGATCAGCACGCCCGCGATCGCGGGACCGATCATGCGGGCGGCGTTGAACGACGCCGAGTTGAGGGCGACCGCGTTCGACATGTTCGAGGACGACACGAGGTCGGCGACGAAGGTCTGGCGTGCGGGCATGTCGACGGCGTTGACGATGCCGAGCAGGCCGGCGAAGACGTAGAGGTGCCACAGTTCCGCCCGGCCCGAGATCAGGAGCGCGCCGAGCGCGAAGCCGAGCACCATCATGGTGCTCTGCGTGACCATGAGGATCTTGCGGCGCTCGAAGCGGTCGGCGATGAGGCCCGTGACGGGCACGAGCAGCAGCTGCGGCGCGAACTGCAGCGCCATGGTGATGCCGACCGCGAGCGCGTCGTTGTCGGTCAGCTCGGTGAGCACGACCCAGCTCTGGGCCGTCGCCTGCATCCAGGCGCCGATGTTGGAGACGAGCGCGCCGACGAACCAGATGCGGTAGTCGACCGACGCGAGGGAGCGGAACATGGCTTTCACAGGGTGGCGAGGTCTCCCATCAGTTCGGCGGCTCGGGCGAGGGCGGCGCGGTCCTCCTTCGAGAGTTCCCGGAGGCGCGTGGTCAGCCACGCGTCGCGCTTCTTGAGGGTGGTCGCGACGATGTCGCGGCCGGTGTCGGTGAGGCGGATGTTGCTGCGGCGGCGGTCGGCCTCGTCGGCCTCCCGCACGAGGTAGCCGGTCTCCTCGAGGCAGTTGACCGTGCGGTTCATGGATGGCGCCGAGACGCGCTCGCGCTCGGCGAGCTGCGTGAGGGTCAGCGGGCCCTGCTTGTGCAGCCAGCCGAGCACCGCGAACTGGCCGTCGGAGAGGCTCGGGTCGACCCGCTCGGCGCGGAGCCGGCGGGCGAGTCGCAACGTGGCCATGCGCAGTGCCGTGCTCTGCTCGGCGATCGTCCCCATGGGTTCCTTAGCATAACTCATTAGCCTTGCTAAGTAAAATCCACGTGCGGGTCGAGGGGGCCGCTCGCGGCCGTCTCGAGACCCCGAGCCCGCGTTACCCGATGCGTCGCTCGTCGCGTGTCGGAAACATCCCGGTAACCGGTCGGTGGAACCCTCTGGTCATGGGCAGCCTCTTCGACGGATACGTGGCGACACGGCCACGGCGGCGCGCCCGCACGCAGGCGTGGGACGAGATGTTCCCCGCCGGGGCGCGGGACGTGCGCGAGCCGTACCGCGAGCTGTATCCCGCGCTCGCGCGCATGACGCAGGACGAACTGCGCGGCCGGACCGACGCGCTCGCGAGCTCGTACCTCGCGCAGGGCGTCACGTTCGACTTCGCGGGGGAGGAGCGCCCGTTCCCGCTCGACGCGGTGCCGCGCGTCATCTCGTCGTCCGAGTGGAACGTGGTCGAGGCGGGCGTCGCGCAGCGCGTCCGAGCGCTCGAGAAGTTCCTCGGCGACATCTACGGCGCGCAGCAGGCGATCCGCGACGGCGTCATCCCGGCCGCCCTCATCAGCTCCTCGAACCACTTCCACCGTCAGGCCGCGGGGATCGTGAGCGCCAACGGCGTGCGCATCCACGTGTCGGGCATCGACGTCATCCGCGACGAGCAGGGTGCGTGGCGCGTGCTCGAGGACAACGTGCGCGTGCCCAGCGGCGTGAGCTACGTCATCTCCAACCGGCGCGTCATGGCGCAGACGCTGCCCGAGCTGTTCACCTCCATGCGGGTGCGGCCGGTCGGCGACTACCCGAACCGGCTGCTGCAGGCCCTGCGCGCGAGCGCGCCCGAGGGCGTCGACGATCCGACCGTCGTGGTGCTCACGCCCGGCGTGTTCAACTCCGCCTACTACGAGCACACCCTGCTCGCCCGCCTCATGGGCGTCGAGCTCGTCGAGGGCCGCGACCTGTTCTGCTCGGGCGGGCGCGTGTGGATGCGCACGACCGCCGGGCCGACGCGTGTCGACGTCATCTACCGCCGCGTCGACGACGAGTTCCTCGACCCGCAGCAGTTCCGCCCCGACTCCGTGCTCGGCGCCCCCGGGCTCATGCTCGCCGCGCGCCTCGGCCACGTCACGATCGCGAACGCGGTCGGCAACGGCGTCGCCGACGACAAGCTCGTCTACACCTACGTGCCCGACCTCATCCGCTACTACCTCGGCGAGGAGCCCATCCTGCCCAACGTCGACACCTGGCGGCTCGAGGAGCCCGAGGCGCTCGCCGAGGTGCTCGACCGCCTCGACGAGCTCGTCGTCAAGCCCGTCGACGGGTCGGGCGGCAAGGGCCTGGTGGTGGGTCCGGATGCCTCGAAGTCGACGCTCGCCGAGCTCCGCGGCCGTCTGCTCAAGGACCCGCGCGGCTGGATCGCCCAGCCGGTCGTGCAGCTCTCGACCATTCCGACGCTCGTCGACGACGGGATGCGCCCGCGCCACGCCGACCTCAGGCCGTTCGCGGTGAACGACGGGACCGACGTCTGGGTGCTGCCCGGCGGCCTCACGCGCGTCGCGCTGCCCGAGGGGCAGCTCGTCGTGAACTCGAGCCAGGGCGGCGGATCGAAGGACACCTGGGTGCTGGATGACGCGACCGTGACGGGTCCGATCACCGGGCTCGTCCCTGCCCGCAACGGCACCGGCTTCGGCGGCGTCGTGGCCGACCAGGCCACGTCTCCCGTCACGGCGTCCACTCCGGTCGTCGAGGTCGAGCGGGCGGCCGCGCACCGCAGCCACCGCCCGGAGTCGTCGCCCCAGGACGAGGACGAGCCCGTGCGGCAGCAACAGCAGCAGCAACAGCAGCAACGACCCTGCTGGTCGAGTAGCACGCGAAGCGAGCGTACCGAGACCACCCCCGCCGGTCTCGATACGACCGCCGCGTGGCCGACTCGACCACCGATCAGAGGGGAGGTCAGCTGATGCTCTCCCGCATCGCCGAGTCGCTCTTCTGGATCGGCCGGTACATCGAGCGCAGCGACGGCACCGCGCGCATCCTCGACGTGCACCTGCAGCTGCTCCTCGAGGACCCGTGGATCGACGAGGACACCGCCTGCCGCGCCCTGCTGTCCGTGATGGGCAGTGAGGCCGACGACGACATCGCGCTCGGCCGCAACGACGTGATCGCGCTGCTCGCGGTCGACCCGCGCAATCCGGCCTCGATCGCCCACTCCATCACCGCCGCGCGCGAGAACGCCCGCCGGGCCCGCGAGATCGTGTCGACCGAGCTGTGGGAGGCG
>DASTQT010000041.1:0-9959 GCA_035761605.1 Agromyces sp.
CCGGATGTCGCGGTCCTCGACGTGCGCATGCCGCCGACCTTCCGCGACGAGGGCGTGCGCGCCGCGATCGAGCTGCGGCGGCGCAAGCCCCGGCTCGGCGTGCTGCTGCTCAGCCAGTACGTCGAGGGCACGTACGCGCACGAGCTGCTCTCGTCGGCCGACGGCGGCATGGGCTACCTGCTGAAGGACCGCGTCGCCTCGCTCGAGGACCTCCAGGACGCGGTGCTGCGCGTGCGCGACGGCGGCACCGTGCTCGACCCGCAGGTCGTTCGCGAGCTGCTCTCGCGCCGCGGCGACCCGCTCGCCTCGCTCACGCCCCGCGAGCGCGAGGTGCTCGAGCTCATGGCCGAGGGCCGCACCAACGCGGGGATCGCATCGCAGCTGTTCATCGGCGTCGGCGCGGTCGAGAAGAACGTGACCTCGATCTTCCAGAAGCTCGGGCTCGAGGATTCCGGGACGGATCACCGCAGGGTGCTCGCGGTGCTGGCCTGGATGCGCCGGTAGCTCACGCCGAGGGCGGCGTGGGTCGAAGGGGCGTGTGCTCCCGCCAGACGCGCAGGTACAGGTGGTACCCCCACCGCATCGTGCCGACGAGCACGGCCGTGCCGATGGTGACCCCGGTCGCCACGGCGACGCCGACCGGGACATCGAGCGTCGTGACGAGTGCACCGGCGAACAGGCCGGCGACGGCCGCCGTGACCAGCGTGATGACCATCATCGAGCTGCCGAGGACCTGCGTCACGCCGCGGTCGAAGAAGGCGTGGTAGGTGATGGCGGAGCCGCGCATGTCGTCGTGCGCCGACATCATGAGGTACGGCGCGAGGCCCGGATCGAGGTCGAGGTAGGCGGCGCGGAGCCGGTTCATCGCGAGCACGTACATGAGGTCCTCGGTGGCCGTGTTGAACGCGCGGATGGTCGTGATCAGCCCGAGCAGGAGCAGGAGGAAGAGCACGCCGAGCGCGGCGACCCCGAACCATCCGCGGAACTGGGTCGCGTTGCCGAGGATCCCGAGGCTGATGAGCCCGGCCGAGACGACCGTCAGGAAGATCGCGATGCGCGTGAGCACCTCGCTCTGGGTGGTGCTCCGCGACGCGAGGAGGCTCCAGTGCTCGGTCGCGAGCATCTGCGCCCGGAGCGACTTCTGGGCGTCGGTGAGCGCGTCGGCCCCCGGCCGGTCACCGGATGCCGGCGGAGACGGGTCGGGCCCGGGCGCATCCGCCATACCGGCATTCTGCACCCGGGCCCGATGACGCCGCACCCTCGGGCGGCGTCGAGGCGGCCGCCGCCTACTTCACGCTGACGTGCGCCGCGAGGAACCAGCGGTCCTTGTCGAGGCCGCGACGGATCTCGATGGCGACGTCCTGGCTCGCGGGGTCGAGCTCCTCGAGGCCCTCGATCGCCGCGTTGACCTTCTCGGTGGCGACATCGATCTGGGCGACGACGTCGGCGATGGTCTCGTCGGACTGCTTGAAGCCCGCGCTCGGATTGACCGCGTCGCTCTCCTTCGCGATCGTCGCGAGGCGTGCGTCGATGGGCAGCCCGAGGGCGACGACGCGCTCGGCGGCGATGTCGGCCCAGTCCTGCGCGTGCTCCACGACGACGTCGAGGAATTCGTGGACCTCGAGGAAGTCACGGCCGCGGACGTTCCAGTGCGCCTGCTTGCCGTTGAGCGCGAGCGCGGTGAGCTCGTGCACGACCGGCGTGAAGAACTGCGAGACGCCCGACGAGACCTCGGGGTCCGCGCCCTTCATCGGGGCCTTGGGCTTCTTGGCGGCGGACTTCGGTGCGGTCTTGGAGTCGGTCATGTGGTCCCCTTCCACTCGGTGACGTACGGATGCCACGCTACGCCGAACCGGGATCGGCGGCGCGGCATTCCCATCGGATCCGGAGGGGGTTGACGCGTAGCGCCGACGCGACTCAGGCGCCCTTCGGACGGGGATGGTGCGTGCCGCGGTGGATCTCGACCACGCGCGCGTGCCCGGGGGAATCGGGGTCGTCGGTGATGGGCTCGTCGGCCATGAACTGGCGGATCACATGGGCGAGCTCGCCCGGGTGACTGAAGTTGATCGCGTGCGCCGCACCGCGGATGGCGACCAGGAGGACGTGGTTGTCGGTCATCCGCGCGACCTCGTGGACGCGGCGAGGAGGAGGCATGAGGGGGTCCCGGTCGCCGATGACCACGAGCGTCGGGATGTCGAGCGCGAGGAGCCGGTCGAGCGACGGGTACTGGGTGAGGGCGCGGAACATCTTGATCGTGCTGGGCACGCCGAAGCGCAGGTAGTCCGGGACGGCCACGCCGACCATCCGGGTGGGCTCGCGCGGCCCGTCGAGGCTGAGTTGGCCGATGGCGCGGCGGAGCGGCTGGTTGTACAACCCGCCCGCCGGGGAGACCAGGACGGCACGGTCGAGTCGCTCCCCGTGGTGGTGCGCGAACTCGGTGATCACCGGGCAGCCCATCGAGTTCCCCACGAGCGTGACCTTCTCGATCCCGCGGTCGTCGAGGAATCGCGCGGCGGCGTGCGCGAGGTCGGGCACGTCGAGCGCGTTCGCGGCGCCCTGGCTCCGGCCGAAGCCGGGCAGGTCCGGGACGAGGGTGTGGAACTCGTCGGCGAGCAGTTCCGCGGTCGGAAGCAGGTAGCGTCCCGAGAGCCCGAAGCCGTGCACGTGCATCATCGCCGGAGCGTCGGGCGGGCTCGGGGACTCGCGGTAGAACACCTCCAGGCCGTCGATCTCGGTCCAGCGCCCCGCCAGGCCCGATTCTGGCCGGCTCGGGTGCATCCGCGACCGATGCACCGACCCGGAACGTGTCCTCGACCCGGACTCCATGCGCATCACCCCCCGTTCGCGCCGGATGGCAGATCGGCGGGCGTGGCCGGGCGCGGTGACCACTGGGCGACCAGGCCACCGAGCGCCAGGACTCCGACGACGAGGGCTCCCGGCCAGTACGGGGCGGCGATCCATGCCGCATAGGCGGCGGCGCCGAACGAGAGCGCGAACGCGATGGTGGCGACCGTCCACGACGCCTGCGCGCCGAGCAACACCAGCGTTCCGGCGAGCATCGCGGTCGCGCCGCCGATGATCGCGAGCGTCGCAGCGACGACCGGCGCCTCGGGCCCCGCGAGCAGGGCGCTGCCCATGACGAACTGGACCAGGCCGCCGAGCCACGCCACATCGGCGATGACCCGCGTCCGTTCCGATCGTGCTGCGATCACGGCGCACCCCCTGAAGGCCACGGTGCCTGCTGCTCAGTTCAGCGTACTCCGGGATCGGTGCGCGCGGCCGCCGTCGTGCCGACCTCCCGGTCGAGCGCGCCGTGCGGTTCGCGACGGCGATGAACGCCGTGAAGTGGCCGGTCAGGCCGTGAATCAGTGGAGGGGATGACGGGAATCGAACCCGCACCATCAGTTTGGAAGACTGAGGCTCTGCCATTGAGCTACATCCCCGAGCGCCCTCGCGGGCACCCGATCATCGTAGTACACGGCAGCCGCCTGCTCGCGCCGGGCCAGCCGCCGCGCGCGGCTACCGGAGGCCGGCGATCGTCCGGACGACGCCGCGCGCCAGCCGGAGCTGACGCTCATAGGTCGCGGCGATCGTCACGAGCAGCGCTCCCGCGACGCCGAGCCACAGCCACCACCAGACGGCCTCGTAGAGCCAGCTGATCCACGGCCAGAGCTGGGCGACGGCGTGCACGAGCAGGACGGCGCCGCCGAGGACCAACGGTGCCTGCAGCCGGAGCACCGCGCCGGCGACGACGGTCACGACCGCGGCGATGCCGAGTGCGACCAGTCGCCACAGGTCGGGATCCGTCCAGTCGGCGAGGAGCGCCGGCACGAGGACGACGGCGACGCCGGGGCCGAGCGCCGGCCAGCTGCGAAGCGTCCGGTCCAACCGCATTCGCACGGCGCCGGCGCCGACCAGCGCGGCGCCGACGGGGACGGTGACGACGTCGAACGGGTCCACGGTTCCCGCACCGAGCACGACGGCACCCGCGAGCACGACGACGCCGAGGCTCGCCCACCGCACCACGGGGCCGCCGATCGGGCGTGCCGTGGCCGCGGCGTTCGCGATGTGCAGCCCCGCGAGCGTCGACAGCAGCACCGCGGTGCGGATCAGGGCCTGGCGGTCGTCGATGATGGCGATCACCGTCGGGATCGACGCCGCGGTCACGGATGCCGCGAGTGCCCACTCGGCCAGCCGGCTCGGCCGCGAGCCCGTCCGCACCCAGGCGATCGACGCGAACACGCCGACGGCGAGGGCCATGACCGGCCAGAACTCGATGGCGAGGCGACTCGGTTCGCCGGCGGCGACGGCGGCACCGCGCACCAGGGCGGCGCCGGTGACCGCGGTCCAGCCGGTCGCGACCGCGAGGAGCCGGACCGGGACGCCGCGAACTCGCTCGGCAAGGAAGAGGCCGGCGATGACAGCCAACGTTCCCGCCGCCGCCAGCACGAGCGTGCGAAGCTCCGATTCCGCGGCGGTCGCCACGCTCGGCAGCACCGCGACGGCCGCGGCGGCGGCCAGCACGGCGGTGCGGCCGGGCACGGTGTCGGCAGGGGCGCCGCGCCGCCAGGCGATCAGCGAACCCGCGACGAGGAGCGCCGCGGCGAGCGGCAGCGTGTACGGCTCGACGTCGCGGACCTCGTCGCGGGCGAACCACGCCCAGGCGCTGCCGACCGCGAGCGCAAGGCTCGCCCACGACAGGTGGCGGCTCGGTGCCGTGCCGCCGATCGGGTCGCCGTCGAGCGCCGCGACGAGCAACGGCACGGGAGCGAGGAGGAGCAGGACGAGCCAGGTTCCATCCGGCGCGAGCGGCGGATCGAACGCGACGGCGAGCACGACCACCGCGAGGAGGAGGACCGCTGCACTCCAGGTCCGGAGGGTCGCCCGATCGCGGGGGACGACCGCGTGCGCGAGCACCGCCGCGAGGAGCGCGGCTCCGGCGAGGGCGTACGCGACCGCGTCGGGATCGCCGTACTCGGCGACCAGTCCGGTTCCGACGAAGGCGAGCGCGAACGGCACGGAAGCCGCCGCGGCGTACCGCACGGGCAGGAGCGTCGAGCGGATCCAGGCCGTTCCGGCGGCGGCGAAGGCCAGTGCGGGGAGCCAGCCGAGCGGCGTCGCGAGCGTCACCGCGAGGATCGTCGAGGCGGCCGCGGCGGCGCCGAAGCACGGGACGGCGACTGCGAACCGGTCGGGCCGCGGCACGCCGGGAAGGAGTGCCGACACGCCGAGCAGCAGCGCGCTCGCCAGGCCGGCGACGAAGATCCCGGAACGCCAGGGCTCGACGAAGGGGTCGCCGGCCGCGGCGGCCCACCCCGGCAGGGAGAATGCGCCGAGAATGGTGACGAGCGTCGCCGCGGCGAGGTGGAGCGGCCCGGCGACGCGTGCCGTCTCGGGGGACCAGACGCGAACCGAGACCAGTCGGCCCGCGAGCGCGAGCAGCACGATGATCGGGACGGCCCACCACCAGAGTTCCACGCTCGCGTGCGCGACCGCCCAGGCCGCGACGGCCGCGGAGAGGCCGAACGCGGCGAGGACCACGACGACACCGGGCAGGACGCGGACCGCCCGGATCGCGGCGAGGACCAGCCCGGCAGCGGCCACCGCGAGCAGCACGGCGTCGACCGCCAGGACGGTCGGCGCGATGGTGGCGCCGGCGATCGCCGCGGTGAGCGCCAGCGCGGCCGGCAGCGCCGCGAGGCCGCGGAGCCGCCCGAGGAGGGCGAACGCGATCACGGCGGCCACGGCGAGCGCGAGCGGCGCGAGCACGACGCCGACGCGCAGGTCGTCGAGCCCGAGCGCGTCCCCGGACGCTCGGAGTGCAGTGGGATCGACCTGCCACCCCGCGGTCACGACGGCGGGCAGGTCGGACGCGAACACGACCGGCAGCGCGAACGCGGGGATCGCAGCCGCGGAGGCGACGATCGCCGCCGCGAGGAACGCGAGCTCGCCGTGGCGGCGGGCAGCGCGCCGACGGATCCGTGCGACCGCCGCAGCCAGGCACCCTGCGGCGGCGGCGCCGGCGGGCGCGACCCAGATGCCCGACTCGACATCGAGCTCGAGTGCGGCACCCACGGCGGGGGCGAGCGCGAACGCGAGTCCCGACGCGAGCGCGACGACGATCGTCCAGGCATCGGCCGAACCTCGGGTCGCCCGCAGTCGCGTGAGGAGGAGGGCGAGCGACGCGCCCCCGACGGCGAGGAACGCCCACGCGGCGCCCCACGCGAGGTCGGGCAGCGCCCACGTCGCGGCGACCAGTGCGATCGCGCCCCCGGCGGCGCCCGCCGAGAGCACGATCACGCGCTCGATCGACGGACGCGCGAGCTGGGAGAGCGCCCCGGTCACCAGCGCGGCCGTGCCGCCGAGCCACGCGGCGGTGGCGATCTCATCGTCGGGCGCGGCGCCGGACGCGAGGAGGAACACGCCGATCGGTGCGAGAGCCGCGGCGGCGAGGGCGGGCACGCGCACGCCGCTGACCGCCCGCGCGCCGGCCAGGACCGCCGCGACCGCGATGAGGGCCCCGCCCCAGTACTCCGCGACGTCGAGCCGATCGGTGCCGAACAGGTCGTTCTCGCGCACGATCCACACGTCGAGCACGAGCAGCACGACGGCCACGGCCGCCACGCCCTCGGCGGTTCCCGGCAGCCGGCGCGCGCGGAGGAGCCACGCCAGGCCGAGCACGACCAGGCTCGCGGCGGCGGTGATCGCGGACCGCACCTCGAGCGTCGCGACGAGGTATGCGACGAGGAGGAAGACGACCGCGGCGACGGAGAGCAGCACGACGCCGAGGGTGAGCAGGAGCACCTGCACGCCGGATCGGTGCGGGCGACCGGTCGTCGAGCCATCCGTCGACCCGACGCCGGAGGCCGGCGGCGCCGCGGGAACCGACGCCGGAGTGGAAGCCGGAGCCGGAGGCTGCTCGGCGACCGGAGCCGTCACGTGCGCAGGAGGCGGCGGAGGCGGCGTGGGCAGTTGCGCCGCGCTCGCCGCGGCCTGATCGGCACGCATGCGCGTGATCACGCCCTGTCGTTCGAACTCCGCGTCGCGCACGCGTGCGCCCGCGGCGAGCAGCTCGCTCGCCGCGGGGACGTCGAGCCGGAGCCCGCACACGTCGCAGGCGGCATGGACGAGCGGTGCGAAGCACGCGGGGCAGCGCGTCGTGTCGACGAGCAGTGAGGGATCACTCGGCCAGCGACGCAGGTCGGGCGCTGCGGAGAGGGGCGGGGCGCTCATGCGCTCACTCTGGCATGGCGCGGAGGCCGTGACGTCGGTGTCCACACCGAGTCCTTCGTCCACAGGTGCGCCGCGGACGAGTGCGCGTCGGGGGGCGGCGTGGTGCGTGCAGTAGACTTTCCCGGGTCCATCCGTGCTTCGTCGTGCTCCGGCGCGCCGACACGCCGGACCGGCGAGTCAGCCGGCGACTCGGGGCGTAGCTCAGCTTGGCTAGAGCGCCCGCTTTGGGAGCGGGAGGTCGCAGGTTCGAATCCTGTCGCCCCGACGAGTCGCATCGGCTCGACCACGTACTTCACACAACAGGAGAAACTTCCCCATGCCGACCACTTCGGTTGAGAAGCTGAGCCCGACGCGCGCGAAGCTCACCATCTCGGTGACGCCCGATGAGCTGAAGCCCAGCATCGCCCACGCCTACGAGCACATCGCCGAGCAGATCAACGTGCCCGGCTTCCGCAAGGGCAAGGTGCCCGCGCCCATCATCGACCAGCGGGTCGGCAAGGCCGCCGTGCTCGAGCACGCGGTCAACGAGGGCCTCGACGGCTTCTACCGCGCGGCGGTCGCCGAGCACGAGCTCCGTCCGCTCGGTCGCCCGTCGGCCGACATCGTCGAGTGGCCGAATGAGAAGGACTTCTCCGGCGACCTCCTGCTCGCCATCGAGGTCGACGTGCGCCCCGAAATCGAGCTGCCCGACTATGCGGGCCTCGAGCTGACGGTCGACTCGGTCGAGGTCGCCGACGACGAGGTCTCCGAGGAGCTCGAACGCCTGCGCAGCCGCTTCGGCACCCTCATCACGGTCGACCGCCCGGCGAAGACGGGCGACTTCGTGACGCTCGACCTCGTCGCGGTGATCGACGGCACCGAGGTCGACACCGCCAGCGGCGTGTCGTACGAGCTCGGCTCGGGCGAGCTGCTCGAGGGCATCGACGAAGCCCTCGAGTCGCTGACCGCCGGTGAGACGACCACGTTCGAGTCGAAGCTCCTCGGCGGCGACCACCAGGGCGAGACCGCCGAGATCACCGTGACCGTGTCCGCCGTCAAGGAGCGCGAGCTCCCCGCGGCCGACGACGACTTCGCGCAGATCGCCAGCGAGTTCGACACGCTCGACGAGCTCACCGCGAGCCTCAAGGAGCAGGTCGCGAAGAACAAGTCGTTCGGCCAGGGCACCCAGGCCCGCGACCTCCTCGTCGACAAGCTCCTCGAGCTGGTCGAGGTCCCGGTCGCCGACAGCGTCATCGAGGACGAGGTGCACCGCCACCTCGAGTCCGAGGGTCGCCTGGAGGACGACGAGCACCGCGCCGAGGTCACCGAGGCCAGCACCAAGGCCTTCAAGACGCAGATCGTGCTCGACAAGATCGCCGAGTCCGAGAAGGTCCAGGTCTCGCAGGAGGAGCTCACGCAGTACCTCGTGCAGGGTGCCGCCCAGTACGGCATGGACCCGAACGAGTTCGTGCAGATCCTCAGCCAGAACGGCCAGATCCCCGCCATGGTCGGCGAGGTCGCGCGCAACAAGGCGCTCGCGATCGCGCTCGGCAAGGCGAAGGTCGCGGATGCCGCGGGCAACGCGGTCGACCTCTCCGAGTTCACCGCCGTTGCCGATGACGAGGCAGAGGCCGCCGCCGACGAGGCGCCCGCCGAGGAGGAGAAGCCCGCGAGGAAGCGCTCCACCAAGAAGGCCGCCGACGAGACGCCTGCCGAGGACGCCGCCGCCGACGAGGCTCCGGCCGAGGAGAAGAAGCCGGCTCGCAAGCGCACCACGAAGAAGGCCGACGCCGAATAGTACACAGCGCCGGTCGGACGACCACGCGACGGGGTCGGGCAGTCGTGCCCGGCCCCGTCCGTCGTCTCCGGGAGCATCGAGGAGGTCCGATCGATGGATGACTGGCAGCGACGCGTCGACGCCGTCTGGGACTCGGCGTCGGAGCTGGGGGAGCGGGCGGTGATCGAGCGCATCGACGCGCTCGTCGCCGAACTGCCCGACGGCGACCCGCGCGGGCCGTTCGAGGCGGCAGGGGCCCGCGACTCCGCGGGCCTCGAGGAGCAGGCCGAGCCGCTCTACCGACGCGCGATCGAACTCGGGCTCGCCGGCCGCGCCCGCGTCGAAGCGCACATCCAGCTCGCCTCCACCGTGCGCAACCTCGGTCGGGCTGCCGAGTCGCTCGAGCTCCTCGACCGCGTCCGGGGCGAGGCAGGCGACCTCGCCGACGCGGTGGCCGCCTTCCGCGCGCTCGCGCTCGCCTCGTCGGGTGCACCGGATGCGGCGGCATCCGTCGCACTCGTCGCGCTCGCCCCGCACCTCACGCAATACCGGCGCGCGGTCGACGCGTACGCGCGCGAACTCGTCGCGCCGACCCGCGAGGACGCGGAGCCGGACGCCTGACGCGCGGCGCCGCGCCGCGGCATCCGCCGACGGCGAACAGCCCGGTTCGCGCGTGTTGCACCGGATAGATTCGTTGCTACGCATAAGGAAACGGAGCGAAATCCATGGCCGAACCGACACTGCAGCCCAGTGTGTTCGATCGACTGCTGAAGGACCGCATCATCTGGCTCGGCTCCGAGGTGCGCGACGACAACGCGAACGAGATCGCCGCGAAGCTGCTGCTCCTCGCCGCCGAGGACCCGAAGAAGGACATCTACCTCTACATCAACTCGCCCGGCGGGTCGATCACGGCGGGCATGGCCATCTACGACACGATGCAGTTCGTCCCGAACGACATCGTCACGGTCGG
>DASTQT010000042.1:0-2759 GCA_035761605.1 Agromyces sp.
CGACGCGAACATGTGGCGCGAGGCGTTCGAGGCCCGGGAGTTCGACGTGACCGCGCGCACGAACGGCGAGGCCACCCGCGAGGCGATCCTCACCGCGATCCTCGACCTAGTGAGCGAGTCCGCGCCCGGCGACGTGATCGCGATACAGTACTCGGGCCACGGCACGACCGCACCCGACCTCGATGGCGACGAGACGACCGGCGAGGAGTCGGAGGACGAGGCGCTCTGCCCCGTCGACTTCCGCGACGGCGCGCTGATCCTCGACGACGACCTCGCCCGCATCTGGGAGGTCATCCCGAGCGGGGTGAGCCTCACGCTGTTCTTCGACTGCTGCCACTCCGGCGAGGCCAACCGCGCGCCCGCGGAGGGACTGCCCGACGACGCGCTCGCCCGGTGGGTCGACCTCGACGACGCGGCCGTCGCGGCGTTCCGACGCCGCCGGGGCACCGAGGCGGCGACGCCCGAGCGGGCCGAGGCGCTGCGCGCGGTGCGCGCCGCCGAGCGCCCGGCGCGGGCCTCCCGGCGGTCGCCGCGCACCGGCCGCGAGTTCCTGTTCAGCGCCTGCCGGTCGACCGAGGTCGCCTGGGAGTCGGCCGGGCACGGCGACTTCACGCGCATCGCCGCGCCGCTCCTCGCGGAACCGAGGTCGACGGAGCTGCGCAACCGCGAGTTCCACCACGCGGTGCTCGAGGCCTTCGGCGACCGGCGTCGGCAGACGCCCGAGATGCACGGCAGCGACGTGCTCGCCGGGCGCGTGCTGCTCGGGCCGGCGCGGCGGAGCAAGGAGGCCGAGCCGGAGCCGACCGAACCGGCCTCGGGACCGGGGTCGGTGCCGAGCGGGCCGGGTACGACGACGGATGGCGCGCAGCCCGCGACGCTCCGGCCGAGCACGTCCGGCCCCGCCGCGGACCGGCGCACGGCCGCGGTCGCCGCACTGCTGCGCGCGGTCGCCGACGTGCTGGAGTCGTGACGGCGCGGGGCGACGAGGGGAGTCAGCTCAGGCGCGTGCGGAAGCAGCGCGTCACATACGGGATCGCGAGCTCCTCAGCGCCCGCCACGTCGGGGTGCGTGGAGAGCAGGGTGTCGAGCGCGGCGATCACCGACCGCTGCTCCTCGGGCGGCGCCGTGATGAAATGGCTGCGCGAGCGCACCAGGTCGAGGAACCTCGCGCGCGACATCCGCTCGACCCAATCGACCCGGTGCTCCTCGATGGGGCCGAACGGCCGGCCGACCCGCACGTACGCCTCGAAGGTCGCCGACGCGTCGTGGCGCTCGTGCATGATCGCTCCGGCCTCCCGGAGCCAGTCGACGGACGTGTCGCGGCTGTTCCACACGATGCCCAGCGTGCCGCCGGGGCGGAGGACGCGCGCGATCTCGGGCACCGCCCGCTCGCGCTGGAACCAGTGCCACGCCTGGCCGGCGACGACCGCATCGACCGAGGCATCCTCGACCGGGATGTCCTCGGCGGTGCCGAGGATGCGCGGCACGCCCGGCACCTGCACCTCGAGCTCCTCGAGCATCTCCTCGACCGGATCGACCGCGAGCACGTCGAGGTCGAGCGCGACGAGCGCCTCGGTGAGCTTGCCGGTGCCCGCGCCGAGGTCGAGCACGCGCTGCGCGTCGCCGACGAGCCACGCGACCGCCTCGACCGGGTACCCGGGCCGGGCGGCGCCGTAGACGGATGCCGCGGCGCCGAACGATCGCGCCGAACGCACGGTCTCGGGGTCGGACGGGTCCTTCACGAGGGCGCCGCGCTCGTGCGCGGGCTCGTGCTCCGGCTGCTCCACGGTGCCATTCCACGCCCGCGCCGTGGCATCCGTCAACCGTTTCGCGGAGGGAGTCCGCGAGCGCGTGTACGTCCGGCGAGCGCGCGCGGGGATCCGAACGCGCTGGTCGGAAGTGCACGCGCTCGGCGAAGGACGTCGAGCGGATCGCCGACGCGCGGGGCGACGCGCCCGGCCGTCCCGGCCGCGCGTGCGACGATCCACCCGTGCCAGTGAGCTTCACCGCGATCGACTTCGAGACCGCCAACTCCTCCCCCGCGTCGGCGTGCTCCGTCGGGCTCGTCAAGGTCGTCGACGGCCGCGTGGTCGAGCGCGAGCACCGCTACATCCGGCCGCCGTTCCCGCACGACGAGTTCTCGGAGTGGAACGTGCGCATCCACGGCATCACGCGCGACATGGTCGAAGGCGCCGACGGATGGGACGTGCACCTGCCGTTCCTGCGCGAGTTCGCGGGCCGGGACTGGCTGGTCGCGCACAACGCGGGGTTCGACATGGGCGTGATCGTGAAGACCTCGGAGGCGCACGGCCTCGCGGTGCCCGACTTCCGCTCCCTCTGCAGCCTGCAGGTCGCGCGACGCACGTACCACCTCGACTCGTACCGGCTGCCGTCGGCGGCGATGGCGGCCGGGTTCGAGGGCTTCTCGCACCACGACGCACTCGCCGATGCCGAGGCGTGCGCGGCGATCATCGTGCACGCCGCGAAGCGGCACGAGGCCGACGACCTCGAGCGTCTCGCCCACATCACGCGTGTGCGGGTCGGCGCCATCGGCGCCGTCGCGACGCAGGCCGAGGCGTCCGTGCACGGGCCGATGGCGCTGCAGTAGCCGCCGCTGCGCCACTCGGGCGCCCTCTGCGCCTGCGCGGATGGCGCACTTGGTGCCGAAGTGGCGCAACGCGCGGCGCCTCCGGACCGATGTCGGATGCCGCTGCCACACTGACGGCATGGAACTCGTCCTCCTGCTCATCGGCCTCCTC
>DASTQT010000043.1:0-4629 GCA_035761605.1 Agromyces sp.
GACGAGCTCGGCGAGCTGGCGATGGCTCGGCTGGTCGAGGATCCACCAGTCGAGGCCGCGCTCCTCGCTCCACTCGGACAACTGCCCGAACTCCTGGCCCATGAAGAGCAGCTGCTTGCCGGGGTGCGCCCACATGTAGGCGAGGTAGGCGCGGGTGTTCGCGAGCTGCTGCCAGTGGTCGCCGGGCATCTTGCGCACGAGCGAGCCCTTGCCGTGCACGACCTCGTCGTGGCTGATCGGCAGCACGAAGTGCTCGCTGAAGGCGTAGAGGAACGAGAAGGTGAGCTCGCCGTGGTGGTGGGCGCGGTACATCGGGTCGCGCTGGATGTACTGCAGGGTGTCGTGCATCCACCCCATGTTCCACTTGTAGCCGAAGCCGAGCCCGCCCGAGCTCGTCGGCGCGGTGACGCCCGGCCAGCTCGTCGACTCCTCGGCGATCATGACGATGCCCGGGTTGCGCTTGTACGCCGTGGCGGTCGCCTCCTGCAGGAACCCGATCGCCTCGAGGTGCTCGCGGCCGCCGTACTGGTTCGGCTCCCACTCGCCCTCCTCGCGCGAGTAGTCGAGGTAGAGCATCGAGGCGACCGCGTCGACCCGCAGCCCGTCGACGTGCATCTCCTCGAGCCAGAACAGCGCGTTCGCGACGAGGAAGTTGCGCACCCGGGGGTTGCCGAAGTCGAAGACGTAGGTGCCCCAGTCCTTCTGCTCGCCGCGGCGCGGGTCGTGGTGCTCGTAGAGCGGCTGGCCGTCGAAGCGGGCGAGCGCCCAGTCGTCCTTCGGGAAGTGGCCGGGCACCCAGTCCATGATCACGCCGATGCCGGCCTGGTGCAGCCGGTCGATGAGGTACTTGAGGTCGTCGGGGCTGCCGAAGCGCGAGGTGATCGCGAAGTACCCGGTGACCTGGTAGCCCCACGACCCGCCGAACGGATGCTCCGCGAGGGGCAGGAACTCCACGTGCGTGTACCCGAGCCACTGCAGGTACTCGATGAGCTCGTCCGCGATGTCGCGGTACCCCTTGCCGGGTCGCCACGACCCCAGGTGGAGCTCGTACACGCTCATGGGCAGCTCGTGCGGGTTCGAGAGCGCGCGGCGCGACATCCATTCGCCGTCGCCCCACTCGTGGTGCGATACGGCGACGACCGACGCGGTCGCGGGGGAGACCTCTGCGCGGCGGGCCATCGGGTCGGCCTTCATGATCCACGCGCCGGACTGCGTGAGGATCTCGAACTTGTACGACGCCCCCGGCTCGACGTCGGGGACGAAGAGCTCCCAGACGCCGCTGGCACCCATGTTCCGCATGGGGTGGCCCGTGCCGTCCCAGCGGTTGAAGTCGCCGACGACGCGCACCGCTCGGGCGCGCGGCGCCCACACCGTGAACGACACGCCCCGAAGCGGCCCGGTCGCCGACGGGAATTCGCGGTGGTGCGCGCCGAGCACCTTCCAGAGCTCCTCGTGGCGTCCCTCGGCGATGAGGTGCAGGTCCATCTCGCCGATGGTGGGCGCGTACCGGTACGGGTCGTCGGTGGTCCACTCGCTGCCGTCGCCGTAGCGCGCGCGCACGCGGTATCCGGTCGGCCCGAAGGCGCCGGCGCCGGCCCACACGCCGTGGGCGACGTGCTCGAGCGGCAGCTCGGTGCCGTCGTCGAGCAGGGCGTCGACGGATGCCGCGAGCGGCCGCCGCACGCGGATCACCGTGTGCGCGCCGCCCTGCGCGGGCGCGTCGAATCCGTGCTGGCCGAGCACCGCGTGCGGGTCGTGGTGGCGGCCCTCCGCGACGGCGAGGAGGAGGTCGTCGCCCACGGCGGGAGCCTGGACGGGGGAGGTGTCGGTCATGAGGTTCCTCGAATCACTCGGAGGATGTGCACGGGCTGGGTGAACGCGTCGAGGCGCACGTAGTTGTGCTCGCCCCAGTCCCAGCGCTCGCCGGTCACGAGGTCCTCGACGCCGAACGTCGTGTCGGGTTCGAGGTCGATCGCGGCGAGGTCGAGGTGGACGGTCGTCTCGCGCACCGAGTGCGGGTCGACGTTCGCGACGACGATGAGGGTGTCGTGGTCGTCGTCGGCCCGGCCGTCGATGAAGCGCCCCTCGAGGTGCTTGGTGTAGACGAGCACCGAGTCGTCGTCGCTGTAGTGGAAGCGGATGTTGCGGAGCTGGCCGAGCGCGGGATGCTCGGCGCGGATGCGGTTGAGGATGCCGAGGTAGAGCGCGAGCGACGTGCCGGCCTTCTCGGCGGCGGCGAAGTCGCGGGGCTTGTACTCGTACTTCTCGTTGTCGATGGCCTCCTCGGCGCCCGGGCGCGCGACCGACTCGAACAGCTCGAAGCCCGCGTAGACGCCCCACGTAGGAGCGGCGGTCGCGGCGATCGTCGCACGGACCGTGAACGCCGCCGGGCCGCCGAACTGCAGGTACTCGGTGAGGATGTCGGGCGTGTTGACGAACAGGTTCGGCCGCATGAAGTCGGCGGTCTCCTGCGACACGCTCGTCAGGAACTCCTCGAGCTCGGCCTTGGTGTTGCGCCACGTGAAGTACGAGTACGACTGCTGGAAGCCGACCATCGCGAGCGCCTGCATCATGGCCGGGCGGGTGAACGCCTCGGCGAGGAACACCACGTCGGGGTCGGTCGCGTTGATGTCGCCGATGAGGCGCTCCCAGAACGCGAGCGGCTTGGTGTGCGGGTTGTCGACGCGGAAGATCCGCACGCCCTGCTTCATCCAGTGCCGCACGATGCGTGTCACCTCGACCACAAGGCCCTCGAAGTCGTCGTCGAAGTTGATCGGGTAGATGTCCTGGTACTTCTTGGGCGGGTTCTCGGCGTACGCGATCGTGCCGTCGGGCAGGGTCGTGAACCATTCCGGGTGCTCGGTCACCCACGGGTGGTCGGGGGAGGCCTGCAGCGCGAGGTCGAGCGCGATCTCGATGCCGAGCGCCGCCGCCCGCCGCACGAACGCGCGGAAGTCGGCGAGGTTGCCGAGGTCGGGGTGCACCGCGTCGTGGCCGCCCGCGGCCCCGCCGATCGCCCAGGGCGAACCGGGGTCGTGGGGTCCGGGGTTCAGCGTGTTGTTCGGCCCCTTGCGGAACGCGACGCCGATCGGATGGATCGGCGGCAGGTACACGACGTCGAAGCCCATCGCGGCGACCCCGTCGAGCCGGCGCTGCGCGGTGCGGAACGTGCCCGACTTCCACGAGCCGTCCTTCTTCAGCTGCCGCGCGCCCTCGGACCGGGGGAAGAACTCGTACCACGATCCGACGCCGGCGCGCCGGCGCTCGACGACGATCTCATGCTCCTCGGAATCGGTCGTGAACCGCGCGAGCGGCCGGACGTCGAACTCGGCCAGCACCGGGTCGTGCAGCAGGCCGCGTCGGGCGGATGGCGCGCCATCCGTCGCCCGCAGCGCCGCAGCGTACGCCCTCAGGCGCTTGCGCACGGCCGCGGGCCGCTCGGCCTGCTTCGCCGCCCGCTCCGCCAGGCGCGCGCCGATCTCGTACATCAGCTCGACGTCGACGCCTGCGTCGATCTTCAGCTCGGCGTCGTGGATCCACGTGCCGACCTCGTCGCCGAAGCCCGTCACGTGCCACGACCAGGGGCCGAGCTCGTCGAGGCGCGCCTTCGCCTCCCACCGGTCCGTGCCCGCCGCGAGCGGCGACATCCGGTGCCGCTGGACCGCACCGGACGGGCTCGTGAGCACGAGCATGGCTCCCACGAGGTCGTGTCCCTCGCGGAAGACCGTGGCGCGGAACGGGACCACCTCCCCGGCGAACGCCTTCGGGTTCCATCGCGGATCGGGCAGAGCGGGCGTGAGCCGGGTCACTGGGATCCGGCCGGCACGAACGGGTCGGCTGGTCACGTTCCGACCGTAGCGCGGATGGGATGCGAACGGCAGGCCGTTGCGGGATGTGGCGCGTCAGGCCCTCCGCGCGCGACGTCGTTCACCGCGCCGCGACCGGATCGTGACGTCCGTTCACCTGAACGTCACACTCGCCCGCCTAGTGTGGTCCCGTGAAGCCGATCCGCAAGTTCACCGTCCGGGCCGTGGTGCCGCCGCAGCTCAGCGCGCTCGAGGAGCTCGCAGCGAACCTCCGCTGGTCCTGGCACGAGCCCACCCGCAGGCTGTTCGAGCACATCGACCCCGTCGGCTGGCGCCGCTCCGAGCGCGACCCGATCGCGTTCCTCGGCGACGTCGACCCGCGCCGGCTCGATGAGCTCGCCCATGACGAGGGCTACGTCGGCTGGGCCGAGCGCGAGCGGGCGGAACTGCGCGCGTACGTGAGCGAGCCCCGATGGTTCCAGTCGCTCGATGCCGCGACGCCTCGCACCATCGCGTACTTCTCGCCCGAGTTCGGCATCACCGCGGCGCTGCCGCAGTACTCCGGCGGGCTCGGCATCCTCGCCGGCGACCACCTCAAGGCCGCGTCCGATCTCGGCGTGCCGCTGGTCGCCGTCGGCCTGTTCTACAAGGCCGGCTACTTCGCGCAGGCCATCGCGCCGGACGGCTGGCAGCAGGAGCGCTACCCGGCCCTCGACCCCGACGGGCTGCCGCTGTCGGTGCTGCGGCGAGCGGATGGCACGCCGGTCCAGGTCACGCTCGCCGTGCCGGGCGACCGCAGCCTGCACGCGCGCGTCTGGCAGGC
>DASTQT010000044.1:0-6168 GCA_035761605.1 Agromyces sp.
CCAGCGGTCCCGCGCGTCGGGGTTCACCTTGAAGGGCAGGTGCCGCATTCGCAGTCGCGGATGTCCCCGCTCGTCGCTGTACGTCGTCGGGCCGCCCCAGTACTGCTCGAGGAACATCCGCAGCCGGTCCTCGGCAGGTCCGAGATCCTCCTCGGGGTACATCGGCCGCAGCACGGGGTCGTCGGCGACGCCGCGGTAGAACTCGTGGACGAGCCGGACGAACGTGTCGCGGCCGCCGATCTCGTCGTAGAAGCTGGGGGAGGGCAGGTTCACGGCGTGTCCTTCGGTTCGGCGCCGGACGCGCCATCCGTCGTCTTCCGGGTCTTGGTCGGCTCGGCCCGCTCGGCCGGCTCGGCCGTCGTCGGTGCGGCGGGCGAGGGCGAGGCCGCGTCGCCGGGCACGCTGCCGGCGCCGCTGATCGATGCGGCGGCCCGCTTGGCGCGAAGGGACCGCTTCGAGGGCGGCTGCCGGTCGAGCACGGGATTCGGGGCGGTCTTGGGCGGCTTCGCGCCCTTGATGCGCGTGACGCCGTCGAAGCCCGTGAGGACGACGCTCGCCAGGCTCGGCAGCTTCAGGCCGAGCTCGTCGAGCGCCCGCTTCAGGCGAACGCGGAGCTCGCGCGCGACGTCGTCCTTCGACGAGGTGCGCGCCTTCATGACGACGCGGATCACCATCGCCTCGGCCGAGACGGACTCGAGGCCCCACACTTCGGGCTTCTCGAGGATGCGCGAGCGCCACTTGCCCGACTGCGCCATCTCGGTCGCCGTGCCCAGCAGCGTCGCCTCGACCTCGTCGATGTCGGCCTCGTACGGCACCGCCAGGTCGATGATGACGCGGGCCCAGCCCTGCGACATGTTGCCGACGCGCAGGATCTCGCCGTTCCGCACGAACCACAGCGTGCCGTTGACGTCGCGCACCGACGTGACGCGGACGCGGACCTCCTCGACGATGCCGGTCGCGAAGCCGAGGTCGACGATGTCGCCCACGCCGAGCTGGTCCTCGACGACCATGAACAGCCCGTTGAGGGCGTCCTTCACGATGTTCTGCGCGCCGAAGCCGAGGCCCGCGCCGATCGCGGCGGACAGCAGCGTGAACGAGCCCAGGACGTTGGGCGCGATCGTCCCGACGATGAGCAGCAGCACGACGATGAAGAGCGTGACGTTGACGATGTTGGTCAGCACCGAGCCGAGCGTGCGGGTGCGCTGCACCACCCGCACCGCGGCGAGCGGTGAGGCGGCGAGGGCCTGCGTGTCGGTGACGTCCTGCTTGCGCTTGACCCCGGTGACGATCTGGTTGACGGTGCGCCGGATCACGAAGTGCAGCAGCCACCGGACGATCAGGGCGATCACCACGATGGCCGCGACCTGGATGACGGTGGACAGGAAGAGACCCCACGGGGTCGCCCAGAACGCGGCGAGCTGCGCCCAGATGTCCACCTGCTCGGTGGCGGGCTCTTCGAGTCGGAGCATGGTTCGGAAGTCTACTGAAGGCCCGGTCGTCGGAATCTGGACGTCGGACGCGGCGGCCGACCGGACGGCGCGATCAGTGGATCGCCGCCCGGCCGGCCGCCGCGAGGTTCGGCGCTACGCAGCGGCGTCGCGCTCGGCCGCGGCGTCGCGGCCGCGGGCCGCGAGCGCGCGCTCGAGCTCGGACAGCTGCTCGCCGACGAGACGGTGCAGCGGCGCCGGCTCGGCGTGCGCGTCGAGCCAGGCCCGGGTGCGGCGCGCGAGCTCGGCGTCGATCACGGGCGACGGGAACAGCCGGCGAACGATGAGCGAGGCCATGGTGAAGCTGCGCTCCGACCAGACGCGCTCGAGCATGCCGAGGTAGTCGTCCACCGTGCCGGCGAGCAGCGTGGGGTCGATCGTGCGCTGCCAGCCGTCGGCGATCGCGCGCGCGACGTCGTTCGACAGCGTCGCGTCGGTCGCGACGCGGCGCCACGCGGCATCCTTCACCGCTTGATCGGGGCGCGCGGCGCGCGCCGTCTCGGCGAGCTGGCGTCCCTTGGCCGTGTCGTCCGCGGCGAGCGCCGCGTCGATCTCGGCATCGTCGGCAGCGCCGAGCGCCGCGCGCGCGATCGTGATCTCCCACCGCAGGTCGAGGTCGATCTCGAGCCCGTCCAGCCGAGCCTCTCCGGTCCGGAGCGCCTCGAGCACGTCCGCATGGGCCGGCGCGCACGCGAGCCGCGTGAACGCCTTGGCGAACTGCAGCTGCGCGTCGGAGCCGGCGGGCGCGAGCTCGGCCAGCGCCCAGACCGCGTCGGCCGCCTCCTCGGCGAGCACGGCGCGGTGGCCCTCGGCGAGGTAGCGGCTCACCGCGATCTCGAGTCGCGCGAGCGCCAAGCCGCGCGCCGCCGACTGCGTCTCGTGCCCGACGCTCGAGACGACGAGCCTCACGAAGTCGGAGGCGGGCAGTTCGGCGTCGCGGACGCCGTCCCACGCGGAACCGAGGATCACGGCACGCGCCACGGGATCGGAGATCTCGGAGAGGCGGTCGCGCGCGACGCGGAACGACGCGTCATCGAGTCGGACCTTGGCGTAGGTGAGGTCGTCGTCATTCACGAGCAGGAGGGCCGGACGCGCGAGGCCGACGAGGCCGGGCACGTCGGTCGACGGTCCGTCGACGTCGAGCTCGACGCGGTGCACGCGCTCGAGGCGGCCGTCGACGTCGTCGTAGGCGCCGATGGCGACGCGGTGCGGCCGCAGAGTCGGGTGCGACGAGGCGGCGGTCTGCCGGACGCGCGCCGACGTGATCAGCCCCGCGGCATCCGTCTCGAGCACGAGGCGCAGCGTGTTGACACCGGCCGTCTCGAGCCACTTCGCCGACCACTCGGCGAGGTCGCGGCCGCTGGCCGACTCGAGCTCGGCGAGCAGGTCCGCGAGCGTCGCGTTGCCGCCGCCGTGACGGGCGAGGTACGCGCCGACGCCGCGCTGGAAGGCGTCGAGCCCGACCCACGCGACGAGCTGCTTGAGCACCGAGGCGCCCTTGTCGTAGGTGATCGCGTCGAAGTTGACCTCGACGTCGCCGAGGTCGCGGATCTCGGCGACGATCGGGTGCGTCGAGGGCAGCTGGTCCTGTTCGGCCGCGTGCGTCTTCTCGTCGCTCGCGAACGTCGCCCAGACGCCCGTGAACTCGGTGACCTGCGAGGTCGCGAGGGTCGAGGCCCACGTGGCGAACGACTCGTTCAGCCACAGGTCGTTCCACCACTTCATGGTCACCGAGTTGCCGAACCACATGTGGCTGAGCTCGTGCAGCACGACGATCGCGCGCTGTTCGCGTCGCGCGTCGGAGACCCGCGAGCGGAACAGGTACGACTCGTTGAACGTGACCGCGCCGACGTTCTCCATCGCGCCCCAGTTGTACTCGGGCACGAAGATCTGGTCGTACTTGCCGTACGGGTACGGCACGTCGAACGCGGTCTCGTAGAACGCCAGGCCGTCGCGCACGAGCTCGAACATGACCTCGGGCTCGGCGTACTGCGCGAGCGAGCGGCGCGTGAAGAGGCCGAGCGGCACCTCGCGGCCGTCGCGGCTCGTGGCCGACGCGCGCCAGGAGGCGTACGGGCCCGCGATGATCGCGACGATGTAGCTCGAGATGATCGGCCCGGTCTCGAACGCCCAGGTGGCGGTGCCGGATGCCGCGCCCGGCGCTGGCTCGGGGGACGGCGCGTTGCTCAGCACGACCCAGTGCTCGGGCGCCGTGATCGTGAACCGCACCGACGCCTTCAGGTCGGGCTGGTCGAACACCGCGTAGACGCGGTTCGCCTCGGCGACCGCGAACTCGGTGTACAGGTAGGCCTCGCCGTCGACGGGGTCGACGAACCGGTGCAGGCCCTCGCCGGTGTTGGTGTACTCGCGCGTCGAGACGACCCGGAGCTCGTTTTCGGCGGCGAGGCCGTCGAGCCGGATGCGGTGCCCGTCCGACACGGATGCCCCGTCGAGGGCGACCCCGTTCAGGAGCACCTCGTGCAGCTCGGCCGTGGTGGACTCGATGAACGTCGACGCCCCGGGCGCCGCGGTGAACCGCACGACGGTCTCCGAGCGGAAGCGCCCGTCGTCGCCGGTCAGGTCGAGTGTGACCTCGTACACGGGGGAGCCGACGAGCGTCGCACGTTCCTCGGCCTCGGCGCGCGTGAGTTCGGGTCGCGCCATCCTCACGCCTCCTGCGCGTCGCGCTGCTGCGCGGCGATCGCCCGGTCGACGCCGGCGAGGCTCTCGACCACGAGGCGGCGCAGCGCGGGCGGGGCGTCGGGGTGGGCGTCGAGCCATCCGCGGCTCGCCTCGGACAGCGCGGCGTTCGCCAGCGGCGACGGGTAGAGCCCGTCGACGAGCTTCTCGGCGATCGCGTAGCTGCGGTCCTCCCAGATGCGCTCGAGCAGGCCGAAGTACCGCTCGACGAATGCCTCGAGCAGCTTCGGGTCGGCCGCGCGGAGGAACCCGGCTGCCGTGTCGCGCACGATCGAGTTCGACGCGGTGTCGACGTCGACGATGGATGCCCAGGCGCGCTCCTTCGCCTCGAGCGTGGGGATCGCGGCGCGGGCCTTCGCGGCCGCCTCGCGACCGGTGACCGTGTCGTCGGTGGCCAGGCGCGCGTCGATCTCGTCGTCGCCGGCGCGGCCGGCCGCGGCGAGCGCGACGAGCAGCTCCCAACCGAGGTCGGTGTCGACCGCGAGGCCGTCGAGCGACAGCTCGCCGTTGTACAGCGCCAGGAGGTCGTCCTGGCGGGTGCCGTGCTCTGCGATGGCCGCGAACGACTTCACGAACTGGAACTGCGCGTCGGTGCCCGGCTCGGCCTGGCTCGAGAGCTCCCAGAACCCGTCGGCGAGCTGCCGCAGGGCGTCGGCGCGGCGCGCCGGGTCGACGTAGGCGCTCGCAGCGAGGATCGAGTTGGCGAGCACGATGCGCAGCGTCGTCGACTCGGTCTCGCTCGCGATGTTGCCGAGCACGAGCGCGAGGTAGTCTCTCGCACGCGTCTCGGCGTCGCGCGTGGCATCCCACACCGAACCCCACACGAGCGCGCGAGCCAGCGAGTCGTCGATCTCGGACAGGTTCGCGAGCGCCACTCCGTGCGAGGCCGCGTCGAGGCGGATCTTCGCGTAGGCGAGGTCGTCGTCGTTGAGCAGCACGAGGTCGGGGCGGGCGAGGCCGGCGAGCTCGGCGACCTCGGTGCGCTCGCCGTCGACGTCGAGCTCGACGCGGTGGTCGCGTACGAGCTTGCCGTCCTTCAGGTTGTAGAACCCGATCGCGAGCCGGTGCGGGCGGATGGTGGGGTGCTCGTCGATCGCGGACTGCAGCACCGCGAACGAGGTGATGCGGCCCTCGTCGTCGGTCTCGAACTCGGGCCGCAGCGTGTTCACGCCGGCGGTCTCGAGCCAGAGGCCCGACCAGTCGGAGAGGTCGCGGCCGCTGGCGACCTCGAGCTCGGCGAGCAGGTCGGCGAGCGTGGTGTTGCCCCAGGCGTGCTTGCGGAAGTACGCCGAGACCCCCGCGAAGAACGCGTCGACGCCGACCCACGCCGCGAGCTGCTTGAGCACCGACCCGCCCTTGGCGTACGTGATGCCGTCGAAGTTGACGAGCACGTCTTCCAGGTCGCGGATCTCGGCGACGATCGGGTGCGTCGAGGGCAGTTGGTCCTGGCGGTACGCCCAGCTCTTCTCCATGGCGTTGAACGTGGTCCACGCGCCGTGCCACTCGGTGGCCTCGGCGGTCGCGATGGTCGACGCCCACTCGGCGAACGACTCGTTCAGCCACAGGTCGTTCCACCACTTCATGGTCACGAGGTCGCCGAACCACATGTGCGCGAGCTCGTGCAGGATCGTGACGACGCGACGCTCCTTGACGGCGTCGGTGACCTTCGAGCGGAACACGTAGAACTCGGTGAACGTGACCGCGCCCGCGTTCTCCATCGCGCCGGCGTTGTACTCGGGCACGAAGAGCTGGTCGTACTTGGCGAAGGGGTAGGGGTAGTCGAACTCCTCCTCGAAGAAGTCGAGGCCCTGCTTGGTCAGGGTGAACAGCTCGTCGGCGTCGAGGTACTGCGACAGGCTCTGACGGCAGAACACACCGAGCGGGATGGTGCGGCCGTCGCTCGAGGTGAGCTCGCTGCGGACCGATTCGTACGGGCCGGCGATGATGCAGGT
The DNA here is from genome assembly GCA_035761605.1 of Agromyces sp. Taxonomy (GTDB): domain Bacteria; phylum Actinomycetota; class Actinomycetes; order Actinomycetales; family Microbacteriaceae; genus Agromyces. The sequence goes on from DASTQT010000044.1 coordinate 6,140, forward strand.
GATGTAACTGGACATCACCTGGGTGGGCT
>DASTQT010000045.1:0-7267 GCA_035761605.1 Agromyces sp.
CACTCTGCGGGAACGCTCGCCGAGGTCATCGCCACCGAGCACGGCATCTCCCGCACGGCGGTCGCCCACCACCTTCGGGTGCTCCGCGACCACGGGGCCGTCTCATCGGCCGTGGATCCGGTCGAGCCTCGGTCGCGGACGTACCGGATCGAGCCGGAGTTCCTCGCACGTCTCGACCACGAGGTCGAGCGACTGTTCCGCCTCTGGGACCACCGATACGGCACCGCCGAGCGGCGGATGGAGGCGAAGCTCGCGTCGTGGGATTCTCGATCCCGACATGCCTCCGCCGGCGGTGCCTCCGACGCGTCAGCCTGATCGGGCCGCGCCCGACCGTGCGCTCCGGCCGGTGAGCACGTCCGGATCGCTCGTGTCGAGCGGGCCTCATGTGAGGCCGTGTCGACACGAGCGGATCGGAAACCGTCTCGCGCCGGCCGTCGTCGGTCCCCGGGGTCCGGAGGAAAGGATGCGCGGCGGGGGCCGTGTGACGAGGGCGTTACAGGTCGGCGGGCTCGCGGCATCCGTCGATATACTGGCTCGACCATGGATGATCCTCCCTCTGCGAAGTCCCCTGGCCATAAACCCTCGCCCGTGACCGAACTGGGTGGTGCGGATGTCTGAGTGGTTGCTCCTCGGCATCGGTCTCCTCCTCACGATCGGCACGGGCTTGTTCGTCGCGAGCGAGTTCGCGCTCGTGAACCTCGACCGTTCGGACCTCGAGGCCCGACGCGCCAAGGGCGAATCCCGCCTCGGCATGACCATCGAGGCGCTCAAGATCACGTCGACGCACCTGTCGAGCGCGCAGCTCGGCATCACGCTCACGACGCTGCTCACCGGTTACACGATGGAGCCCGCGATCTCGTCGCTGCTCGCCGAACCGCTGCGCGCGCTCGGACTGCCCGAGGGGGCCATCCGGCCGGTCGGCGCGACGACCGCGATGATCGTGGCGACGCTGCTGTCGATGATCATCGGCGAACTCGTGCCGAAGAACTTCGCGCTCGCGCTGCCCCTGGCCACCGCGAAGGTCGTGATGCCGTTCCAGACGGCGTTCACGTGGGTGTTCCGCCCCGCCGTCGCGGTGCTGAACGGCAGCGCGAACGGCCTGCTCCGCGCCATCGGCATCGAGCCGAAGGAGGAGCTCTCGGGCGCCCGCTCGGCCGAGGAGCTCTCCTCGCTCGTGCGCCGCTCCGCGAGCGCGGGCCTGCTCGAGGAGGACACCGCGACCCTGCTCGGGCGCACGCTCCGCTTCTCCGAGCACGACGCCTCCGACGTCATGACACCGCGCCCGCGCGTGGCGGCCGTGCAGCGGCTCGAGCCTGCCGAGGCCGTGATCGAGCTCGCCCGCCAGACCGGCTTCTCACGGTTCCCCGTCTACGACGAGGACCTCGATGACGTCGTCGGGCTAGTGCACGTCAAGCAGGCCGTCGCGGTGCCGCGCGAGAAGCGCGGCGACGTGCCCGTCTCCGCGCTGCAGTCCGAGGCGCTCCGCGTGCCCGAGACCATGAAGCTCGACATGCTGCTCGGCGAGCTCCGCGGCCGCGGCTACCAGATGGCGGTCGTGGTCGACGAGTACGGCGGCACCGCGGGGGTCGCCACGCTCGAGGACCTCGTGGAGGAGCTCGTCGGCGAGGTCTCGGACGAGCACGACCGCACGCGCGCGGGCGTCGTGCGCCGCGGCGAGTTCGTGAGCTTCCCCGGCATCCTGCGGCCCGACGAGCTGCTCGATCGCACCGGCATCCGGGTGCCCGAGGACGGCGCCTACGAGACCGTCGCCGGGTACGTGATGGCGAGCCTCGGCCGCATGCCCGTCGTCGGCGACGAAGTCGACGTGGAGGGGGGCCGGTTCCGCGTGCAGCGCATGGAGGGACGGCGCATCGACCGCATCCAGTTCACCCCGGCGACCGCGCGAACGCACGCCGACGCGATGGCGGAGGTGGAGCGATGAGCGACTGGGCCGGACTCGCCTGGCTGTTCGTGCTGCTGGCCGGCAATGCCTTCTTCGTGGGCGCCGAGTTCGCGGTGATCTCGGCGCGCCGATCCCAGATCGAGCCGCTCGCGGAGAAGGGCCGGCGCAGCGCGAAGACGGCGCTGTGGGCCATGGAGCACGCGACGCTCATGCTCGCCATGAGCCAGCTCGGCATCACGATCTGCTCGCTGCTGATCCTCACGGTCTCCGAGCCGGCGATCCACCACCTGCTCGAGTATCCGCTGGAACTGACCGGATGGTCCGAGGAGGTCGTCTCGACGATCGCGTTCATCGTCGCGCTGCTGCTCGTCTCCTACCTGCACGTCGTGCTCGGCGAGATGGTGCCGAAGAACCTCTCCTTCTCACTGCCCGATCGCGCCGTGCTCGTGCTCGCGCCGCCGCTCGTGTTCATCGCGCGGATCTTCCGCCCCGTGATCGTGGCGCTCAACGCGACCGCGAACGGCGTGCTGCGGCTCGTCGGCGTCGAGCCGAAGAGCGAGGCGACCTCGACGTACACGCTCGAGGAGGTGCAGCACATCGTCCACCAATCGCGGCGCGAGGGCGTCCTCGAGGACGCGAGCGGCACGCTCTTCGCGGCGTTCGAGTTCACGACCAAGCGCGTGAGCGATGTCGCCCTCCCCATGTCCGAGCTGGTGTGCCTGCCGGCGGATGCCACGCCGGCTGACGTCGAGCGTGCGGTCGCGCGTCGCGGCTTCTCGCGGTACGTGCTCGCAGGGGAGGACGGCGAGCCCGACGGGTACGTCCACCTGAAGGACGTGATCGACCTCGACGACGACGAGTTCGACGATCCGATCCCCGCGAAGCGCGTGCGCCGCCTGATCTCGATCTTCGCGGGCACCGACCTCGAGGACGCGCTCGCGACCATGCGGCGTCAGGGCGCCCACGTCGCGCGGGCGTTCGACGACCAGGGACGGACGACCGGCGTGATCTTCCTCGAGGACATCATCGAGGAGCTCGTCGGCGAGGTGGAGGACGCCACCCGGAGGGGGTGAGGCGGCCCGGGCGGGCGCGGCGTAGACTGCGCCCGTCAACGGAAGACTGAGGTGATCTCATGTTCGAGAACTCATTCGCGATGGCCACGCTGCCGGCGTCCGACCTCGACCGGGCCAAGCGGTTCTGGCACGACGTGTTCGGACTCGATCCCGTCCGCGGCGACATGGGCGGCGAGGCCTACGTGATCGGCGGGGTCGGCGTGCTCGTCTACGAGTCGCAGTTCGCCGGGACCAACCAGGCGACCGCTTTCTCGATCATGACCGACGACCTCGACCGCGACATGACCGCCCTGCGCGCGAAGGGCGTGGTGTTCCACGAGTACGACCTGCCCGGGATCAAGACCGAGAACGGCGTCGTCGACATGGACGGCGAGCGGGGCGCGTGGTTCGACGACAGCGAGGGCAACATCATCGCGCTCGCCCAGCCGACCAGCGTCACGATGGACGAGGCGAGGGCGATGCTGGCGGGCATGCGCCTGAACTAGTCGCGCCTCACCACTCGCCGTCGTTGAGCTCCGGCCGCGCACGCAGGTACTGCGGCGGCCACATCGTCGACCCCGCTCCGAGTTCCGACGCGGCCCGCATCGCGAAATGCGCGTCGCGCATCATGGCCTTGCCGAACATGACCGCGTCGGCGGCGCCGGATGCCACGAGCGCCTCGGCCTGCGCCGCCGTCGTGATCCGCCCCACCGCCGACACCGACACGCCCGCACGGCCGCCGACGAACTCGGCGTGCGCAGCCTGGTACGCAGGCCCGACCGGGATGCGGACGTCGCGCACGAGTCCGCCGGTCGAGATGTCGAAGAAGTCGGCTCCGGCCTCGGCGGCCCAGCGGGCGACCGTCGAGGTCTGCTCCTCGTCCCAGCCCCCGGGTGCCCAGTCCGTCGCCGAGAACCGCACGAACAACGGCATCCGCTCGCCGATCTCGGCGCGCACCGCGCGGACGAGCTCGAGCAGCAGCCGCGCGCGGTTCTCGAGCGAGCCGCCCCAGCGGTCGTCGCGCGTGTTCGACAGCGGCGAGAGGAACTGGTGCACGAGGTACCCGTGCGCCGCGTGGACCTCGACGACGTCGAAGCCCGCCTCGACCGCGCGCCGGGCGGCGGAACGGAAGTCCTCGATGACGGCGAGGATGCCCGCCTCGTCGAGCGCGGACGGCACGCGCAGCCCGTCGAACGCGATCGCCGACGGCGCGACCGTCTCCCATCCGCCGTCCTCGAGCGGCTGGGACCCCGGCCGGCGCAGGTGCTCCTGCCAGACCGACGCCTTCCGTCCGGCGTGCGCGAGCTGGATCCCGGATGCCGCCCCCTGCGACCGGATGAAGCGCGTGATCCGCGACCAGGCCTCGGCCTGCTCGTCGTTCCACAGGCCGGTGTCGTGGTCGGAGATGCGGCCCTCGGGACTCACCGCGGTCGCCTCGGCGAGCACGAGGCCGGCGCCGCCGGCCGCCATCGAACCGAGGTGCACGAGGTGCCAGTCGTGCGGCACCCCGTCGAGCTCGGTCACGGAGTACTGGCAGAGCGGCGGCACCCATACGCGGTTGCGGATCTCGAGGCCGCGGATGGTGATCGGCCGGAACAGCGCGGGCACGGCCGGGTCGGCGGACGCAGCGGCGGCCTCGCCGGCGCTCATGCGGCGAGCCCCCGCAGCCACGACTCGAGGCCGGCGGCATCCGTGAACACGTGCCCGTCGCCGCCCGCGGCGCGGGCGCCCTCGACGTTCGCGGCCTTGTTGTCGACGAAGAGGAACTCGGACGGGCCGATGCCGAGCTCGGCCATCACGTGAGCGTAGATGTCGGCGCCCGGCTTGACCATGCCCAGCTCGCCGCTGACGAAGACCTCCTCGAACAGCGGGGCGAACGACCCGTGCCGCAGCCAGCCCCCGAAGTCGGCGCCGGCGTTGGAGAGCAGCGCCATCCGCGTGCCGCCATCGCGCAGGGCGTGCAGCACCGCGAGGGTCGCGGGGTCGACGCTCAGCCAGCTGCGGTGATCGATGGCCCACAGCTCGTGCACGTCGACCGGCGACCACGTCGCGCCGAGGTCGTCGGCCACACGCGCCCAGTACGAGCCGATGGGGAGGGTGCCGCGGTCGAGGTCGTCGCGGTGGGCCCAGTACACCGGCCAGAACGCCTCGGGGTCGACGCCCGCGCGTGCGGTCAGCGCGTCGCGGTCGGCTTCCGACGGCGATCGCGAGATCACCTCGCCGTAGTCGAAGACGACGACGCGTGGGGACAGGCGGATCGGCGCGTGGATGGTCGCGAGCATGCTGCTCAACCTATCGTTGGGAACATGGGAACCGGCACGTGGCGCGAGTGGACCGCCGACGACGCATCCGACTGGCTCAGCGCTCCGAGCGCGACCGACGACAAGTACCGCCGGGGCGTGCTGGGCGTGATCACCGGGTCGCCGGACTTCCCGGGGGCCGCGGTGCTCGGCGTCGAGGCGGCGCACCGCACGGGCGTCGGCATGGTGCGGTTCACCGGTCCGCGCGCGGTCAGGCAGGCCGTGCTCGCGGCACGACCGGAGACGGTCGCGGTGCCCGGCCGCGTGCAGGCGTGGCTGCTGGGTTCGGGCATGGACACCGACCACCGTTCGTTCGTGCTCGCCGGCGACCTGCAGCACGCGCTGGCGTCGGGCGAGCCCGTCGTGCTCGACGCCGGCGGACTCGACCTCGTGGGCAGCCACACGGCGCCGACCGTGATCACGCCGCACTCGCGGGAGCTCGCGCGGCTCCTGAACGACCGCGACATCGACTGCACCGTCGAGGAGGTCGACGCCGACCCGGCCGGGTGGGCCGAGCGCACCGCGCACGAGCTGCAGGTCGCCGTGCTGCTGAAGGGCGCCGTGACGCACGTGTGCGACCCCGACGGCACGCGCCTGACGGTGACGGAGTCCACGCACTGGCTCGCGAGCGCGGGCACCGGCGACGTGCTCGGCGGCGTCATCGGGGCGCTCGCCGCGACGCACCACGAGCGACTCGCGGCCGACGCGACCGCGATCACCAGCCTCGCGGCCACGGCCGCGTTCATCCATTCCGAGGCGGCCCGCCGTGCGACCGAGGCCTGGGGCGGCGGTCCGGTGACCGCGCTGGATGTCGCGCAGGCGATCCCGCCCGTCGTCGGCCGGCTGCTTCGCGGTTGAGCGTCGGATCCGGGTGCCATGACTGAGGACGTCGTCGACACGCGCGTGGAGGGCGAGCGGCGAGCCGGCGGCATCCGTCGTCGGCTCGGCGGCAGGGCGGCGCTCTGGATCGCGTTCGGCCTGGTGCACGCGGCACTCGCGGCGATCAACCTGCGCGGCCTCGGCAACGCGTTCGGCGACGTCACGCACGTCTACGTCGTCTGGGCCGAGACCGCGCAGCAGGGCTGGGTGCGCATGGGCATCGACGTGCCCTGGGTGTACCCGATCCTCGCGTTCGCGCCCATGACGGCCCCGCTCGCGTTCGGACCTGAGTGGTACGGCGCCGCCTGGCTCGGGATGGTGACGCTGCTCGACGCGATCGCATTCGGGGTGCTGCTCGGGGCCGGCACGTTCTCGCGGCGTCGACGTGCGGCCGCGTGGTGGTGGGTCGTGTTCCTCGCGCTGCTCGGCCCCATCGCGCTCGGCCGGATCGACTCGGTGACGGTGCCGTTCGCGATCACGGGCCTGCTCTGGGCGGCCGGGCGGCCGCGGCTGGCGTCGGCGCTGCTGACCATCGCCGCGTGGATCAAGGTGTGGCCGGCCGCCCTCGTCGCCGCGCTCGTGGTCGCGTCGCGTCGTCGCGGCGAGGTGGTGATCGTGGCGGCCGCGCTGACGGCGGGCATCCTCGGCGCGAGCCTGATCGCGGGCTCCGGCGCGAACGCGCTCGGGTTCATCGCGCAGCAGGCGGGCCGGGGGCTGCAGATCGAGTCGCCGTTCGCGATCCCGTGGCTCTGGTGGATCGTCGCGGGAACCGACGAGGCGACGATCGAGTACGACCGCGCCATCCTCACGTTCCAGATCGACGGGCCGGGGGCGGATGCCGCGGCATCGCTGACCACGCCCCTGATGGCGATCGGCGTGGCCGTCGTGCTCGCGGTCGGCATCCGGGCGGCGCGGCGCGGCGCGCACCTCACGGCGCTGCTGCCGCCGCTCGCGGTCGCGTTCACGACCGTGCTGATGGTCGCCAACAAGGTCGGATCGCCGCAGTTCGTCACGTGGCTCGCCGCACCGGTCGTGCTCGGCCTCGTGCTCGGCGGCGGCCGGTTCCTCGTGCCGGCGGCGCTCGCGTCGGCCGTCGCGCTGCTCACGCACGTCATCTACCCGTACTGGTACGG
>DASTQT010000046.1:0-11393 GCA_035761605.1 Agromyces sp.
GCCGGCGGGCGAGCCGATCACCGCGGTGCACCTCGGCGGGGGCGCGTTCACGCTCCCGCGCTACGTGATCGCGACCCGCCCGGGGTCGCGCCAGCAGGTCGTCGAGCTCGAGTCCGACCTCGTCGACTTCGTCCGGGAGCACCTGCCGCTGCCGCGCGGCGCGCAGGTGCGGGTGCGGCACGGCGACGCGCGCGACGTGCTCGCGAAGCTGCCGGCCGGGCTGCACGGCGCGGTCGACCTCGCCGTCGTCGACATCTTCTCGGGGGCGCGGACGCCCGCGCACGTGACGAGCGCGGAGTTCTACGGGCTCGTCGCGCCGCTGCTCGCGCCCGGCGGCATCCTCGCGGTGAACGTCGCCGACGGCGCCGGGCTCGCGTTCGCGCGCTCGCAGGCGGCGACGCTCGCGCACGTGTTCGCGCACCTCGCGATCGCGGCCGACACGTCGATGCTCAAGGGCCGCCGGTTCGGCAACGTGGTCATGTACGCCTCCGACGGCGAGCTTCCGTTCGCGTCGATGCCGCGCCGGCTCGCGAGCGATCCCTCGCCCGCGAAGCTCGTCGAGGGCGACGAGCTGGTTCGCTTCATCGCGGGGGCGCCGGTCGTGACGGATGCCACGGCGGTGCCGTCGCCCCCGCCGTCGCGTTCGGTCTTCCTCGCGAAGGGCTGATCGAGCCGCGCCCGCGGCGTCAGCGTGCGTGCCGGAACCGCACCGCCTGCCCGGGCCGGACCTGCGCGACGAGGTCGAGCGAGCCCGGATCGACGATCGCGACGACGGGGTAGCCGCCCGTCACGGGCCGATCAGCGAGCAGGATCGTCGGCACGCCCGCGCCCGTGACCTGGATGCCGCCCGCGACCGTGGGCTCGCTGAGCAGCTCCCCCGTGATCCGCCGCGCGAGCGCCGGGCCCTCGAGGCGTGCGCCGACGCGGTCGGATGCGGCCGAGATGCGCCAGGTCGATTCGTGGAGCGCGGCGAGCGCGGCATCCGTCAGCCAGTCGGCCCGCGGCCCGGGCAGGAGGCCGAGCGTCACCCCGCCCGTCGGCGGCGGGTACGCCGCGTCATCGTCGAGCAGGGGCACGGATGCCGCGGGCTCGGCGCCGACGGCGAGCACGCGGCCGGCCTGCACCGGCTCGGGCCCGATCGCGGCGAGCGTGTCGCGGCTGCGCGAGCCGAGCACGACCGGCTCGTCGATGCCGCCGCGGATCGCGAGCGCGTACCGCAGCCCGCGCCGGGCCGGGCCGAGCTCGACCGGCTCACCCGCGCGCACGTGGACCGCGCGGTACGGGCCCGCGTCACGGCCCGCGACGAGCACCGGGCCCCATGCGCCCGCGGCCGCGATCCAGACGTCGGCGTCGGGCACGAGCCGCAGGCCACCGAGCACGACCTCGAGGCCCGCGGCGCCGTCGGGGTTGCCGACGAGCCGGTTGGCCAGTGCGAGCGCACCCCGGTCGAGCGCGCCCGACGCGCCGACGCCGAGTCGCGCGAGCCCCGGCCGGCCGAGGTCCTCGACGAGCACCGGCCCGCCGACCGCCTCGACGACGAGCGAGGTCACGTCGCCACCGCCCGGAAGCGGACGGTTCGGCCGGGCACGAGCAGCGCGGGGGCCTCGGCGTGCGGGTCCCAGAGCGCGGCATCCGTTCGCCCGACCAGGCGCCAGCCGCCGGGGCTCTCGCGCGGGTAGGCGCCCGAGAACGCGCCCGCGAGCCCGACCGCTCCGGCCGGCACGCGCGTTCGGGCGACGTCGAGGCGCGGCACGTCGAAGGGCCATTCGGCGGCGACGAGGTAGCCGAAGCCGGGCGCGAAGCCGATGAACGCGACGCGCCAGGCCGTCGCGACGTGCCGCGCGACGAGGTGTTCGGCCGACACCTCGAGCAGGGCGGCGGTCTCGGCGAGGTCGTCGCCGCGGTAGTCGACCTCGATGACGACGACGTCGGCGCTGCCGACGGGTGCCGGCCTCGCCGTGCCGCCCCCCGCCGGCGTCGCCGCCCGCGTCGCGTCGGCGGCCACGCGACGCACCCAGCTCGCGGCCGACTCGAGCGGCAGCCGGTCGGTGTCGACCGAGACGAGGAGCGTTCGCGCGGCCGGCACGAGCTCGACGAGCCCGTCGGGCGCCGTCGCGGCGAGCGCGTCGTGGAGCGCGAGCACGTCGGCGAGCGAGTCGCACTCGACGAGGAGCGCCGCACGGCCCGACGGCAGCAGTCGGACGGCGGTCATGCGAACGGCCGCACGCCGTGGCCCGCGGCGTCGAGCGCGGCGCGCACCGCGCGCGCGATGTCGACCGACCCGGGGGTGTCGCCGTGCAGGCACAGCGAGTCGGGCGCGAGCTCGACGCGCGCGCCGTCGTCGGCGGCGATGCCGCCGGTCTCGACGAGCTCGAGCGCCCGGTCGGCCGCGGCGCCCGGGTCGTGCACGAGCGCGCCCGGTTCGTGGCGCGGAACGAGCGTGCCGTCGGCGAGGTAGCCGCGGTCGATGAACGCCTCGCGTGCATAGGCGAGGCCCGCGGCCGCGGCCGCGCGCTCGAGCTCCCCGCCGGGTGCGCCGAGCAGCACCAGTCCGGCGTCGAACGCGGCGAGCGCGTCGGCGACCTCGGTCGCGGCCGCGTGGTCGGCGCCGAGCCGGTGGTAGAGCGCGCCGTGCGCCTTGACGTAGCGCACCTCGACGCCGGCCGAGCGCGCCGTCGCGGCGAGCGCGCCGACCTGGTAGACGACCTCGGCGGCGACCTCGTCGGCCGACACGGCGAGCGCGCGGCGCCCGAAGCCGGCCCGGTCGCGATAGCCGGGGTGCGCGCCGAGCACGACCCCGTGCAGCGCCGCGAGGTGCGCGCTCCGGCGCATCGTGAGGGGGTCGCCGGCGTGGAAGCCGCACGCGACGTTCGCGCTCGAGACCAGCGCGAACATGGCCTCGTCGTCGCCCATCCGCCAGGCGCCGTACGACTCCCCCAGGTCGGCGTTGAGGTCGATCGAGTGCGGCATGCTCCCATTCTCCCTCCGGGGTCGCGGTCTCCGACCCGCTCGCGCAGACTGGGGGCGGAGGTGGTCGGATGCGGCACGGAACGGCACGGGTCACGATCCGGGCGACGCTCCTCGCGGGCGTCGCCGCGCTGCTGGCGGGGTGCACGGCCGGGCCGGAGTCGGGACCGGTGGTGGCGACGCCGAGCGTTTCCCCCTCGCCATCGACGCCTGCCGCGTCGGTGCCGCCCCCGGTCGAGCCGACGGGCACGCCCGAGACGATCGCCGAGGGGCTCGCCGCACCCTGGTCGATCCTGCGCCTGCCCGACGGCGGCGTGCTCGTCAGCGAGCGCGATGCCGGCCGCATCGTCGAGGTGCTCGAGGACGGTCGGCTGCGCGAGGTCGCGGCGGTGCCCGGCGTGGTGCCGGGCGGCGAGGGCGGCCTGATGGGCCTCGCACACCTGCCCGGCGACGGCGACCGGCCGAGCACGGTGTTCGCGTACCACTCGACCGACTCCGACAACCGCATCGTGCGCATGCCACTCACCGGCGAGCCCGGCGAGGTCGAGCTCGGCGAGCCCGAGGTGATCCTCGACGGCCTTCCGCGCGGCGGCAACCACAACGGCGGCCGGCTCGCGATCGGCCCCGACGATTACCTCTACGCGACCGTGGGCGACGCGGGCGCACGCGACTCCGCGCAGGATCCCGACTCCCTCGGCGGGAAGATCCTCCGGATGACCGCCGACGGCGAGGTGCCGCGCGACAACCCCGCCCGAACGCTCGTCTGGTCGCTCGGGCACCGCAACCCCCAGGGCCTGGCCTGGGATGCCGCGGGCGGCATGTGGGCGGCGGAGTTCGGCCAGAACACGTGGGACGAGCTCAACCGCATCGAACCGGGCGCGAACTACGGATGGCCCGCCGTGGAGGGGATCGCCGGAGACAGCCGGTTCACCGACCCCGCCGTGCAGTGGCCGACCAGGGAGGCGAGCCCGAGCGGCATCGCCGTGGTCGGCGACACGATCGTGATCGCGGCGCTCCGCGGCGAGCGGCTGTGGTGGGCCTCGCCGGCGATCACCGCGCCGACCCGGGTGGTCGATGCGTTCGACGGCGAGTTCGGCCGCTTCCGCGACGTCGTGCCCGGGCCCGACGGCGAGGTGTGGGCGATCACCAACAACACCGACGGCCGCGGCTCGCCGCGCGACGGCGACGACCGTCTGCTGCGAATCCCGGTCGAGGAGGCCGGCTGAGCCGGCGCCGACCCACGACCGCGGGTCCCCCGATCGCGGCACACCCGTCGCGGTACCGACGGGGGTGGTCGGGACTATTCTCATCGCATGGCGGAACTCGAACGGGTTCGGATCTGGGCTGAGGCGCTCATCGCCCTGCACCTCGACCCGGCCGCATGGACGTTCGGCTTCGACAATGCCAAGAAGCGCGCAGGGCTCTGCAACTACACCGAGAAGCGCATCTCGGTGTCGCGCTACCTCGCCCTCCGCTACGAGGATGACGAGATCCACCAGATCCTGCTGCACGAGGTCGCGCACGCCATGGCGGGCCCCCGCGCCGGCCACGGCCCCAGGTGGGCGCGGCTCGCCGCCGAGATCGGCTACGTCGGCCGGCGCACGCACGACGGCGAGGTGGCCGACGAGCTGGCACCGTGGGTGGGCCGCTGCCCGTCAGGGCACGAGCACTACCGCTATCGCGCGCCCGTCCGGCCGCTCAGCTGCGGCCTCTGCCGGCGCGGCTTCGACCGCTCCAACCTCATCGTGTGGCACCGTCGCGAGATCACCGGCGCCATGCGCCGCGCCGCCGCCAGCGCGGCCGCCGACCCGGCGTCACCGGGCGCACGGAGCCGGTAGGTTCGTACGGTGCCCGTCTCGACCGTCTCGATCCCCGTCGGCCAGTGGTTCACCGATGACAGCGGCCGGTGGTGGTTCGACTCCGGCTCGTTCGCGCTCGACTTCGCGTACACGGGCGCCATCCCGGTGGCCGTCGCGCCCGAGCGCCTGCACGCCCCCGACGACCTGACGGCGTGGATGCGGGAGCGCTTCCCGATGGCCGTCGCCGCCGCGCGGTCGCGCGACCTGTTCGACGCGGTCTCCCTCCGCGACGCGATCGGGCGGCTCGCGCTCGCAGCCGGCCGCGGCGAGGTGCAGCGCGCGGCCGACATCGACCTCGTCAACCTGTACGCGGCCACGCCCGACATCCCGCCGACCCTCGCGGGCGGCTCCCGGCAGGCCGGTCGCTCGGTCCAGACCGTCGGCCAGGCGCTCTCGACGATCGCACGTGACGCCGTCGACTGCTTCGGCCCGGCCAACGACGGCCGCGTCCGCATCTGCGCGGGCGACTGCGGGATCGTCTACCTCGACACGTCGCGCGCGGCGAGCCGCCGGTGGTGCTCCATGCAGCGCTGCGGCAACCGCGCGAAGGTCCGCGCGCACCGCGCCCGCAAGTCGGGCAAGGTCGCGCTCACCGCAGCCTAGTCCCGCCTCGCGCTCACCTGATCTGCACGATGTGGATCCTCACCGCCGCATCCTGACCCGTCGGGAGGTTCTGGAGGAGCGCGTCGGCGACTCGACGTGCGGTTCGGGGCGTGTCGCCCTCGCGTCGAGTCGCGATCCGCGCGGTGACGACGATCGTGCCGTCGTCGTCGCCGACGTCGACCCGGCCGGAGGGTTCCGGCTCGCCCGCATCGGGCGCGGTGACGAGCGGCGCCGCGCGTGCGCCCGCGACGGTGCCTCTGGGCGGGAACATCCCGTCGACCCCATCGACGGAGAGAACGCGCGCGGTGAGGTCGTCGCTGCGGCGTGCTTCGCCGGAACCGGCGGCGGTCATCGTTCCTCCTCCGTCGGGGCGTAACCGTGGAGGTCGGCGATGGTCACGTCGATCCCGGCGATCTCGAGCTCCGTGTGCCGGCTCAGCGCGGCGGAGACGAGGTCGCGAAGAGTTGCGGACAGCTCCGGAACCGATCGGCCCCAGAGGGCGCTCGCCGTGAGATGCACGCGGACGGGTGCGCCGAGCCGGTCGGCCGCACCGATGAGTTCGCATCGTCCGACGATGAGCCCCTCGATGTCGTCGTCGACGTCGCGGATGAGCGCCCGCACGGCGCCCTCGGTCACGCTGATTCGGACGCGAGGGTCGGGGTGGTGGATCGGGAGGTCGCGCCCCGCGCGCATCTCCCGGTGGATGTCGCTCAGGATCGCCTGCATCCAGCTGTCCGGCGGGGCCGGGAGGTCTGCGGCCTCCTGCGCGATGAGGTCGCGGGAAAGCCGGGAGACGCGAGCGAGTGCGCGGAGTTCGTTGAGGCACTCCGGGCACGACTCGATCGAGGGGTCGTACGGTGTCCGATCGGCGTTGAGGTAGTCGCTGAGCTCCTCGATCGTCTTGCCGCAGTCGAGGGCGATGGGTGCCGGGTCGTTCATTGCCACCCCTTCATCTGCTCCGTGACGTTGGCGCGCGCTCGGGCGAGCTTGCCTCTCACCGTAGCGGCAGGCAGGTGCATCTCCTCGGCGATCTCGGCGTAACTCAGTTCGGCGATCTCCCGGAGCAGCCAGCACTGGCGCTGGTCCTCGGGAAGTCGGTCGAGAGCGACCGAGAGCGCCCTGAGCTCCGCGTTCCGCACGGCGACCTCTTCGGGGCGGGTATCGGTGGACGCCGGGACATCGAGCTGGGGCAGGGGGCCATCGCTGGGACGTCGCCGGATGTGGGCGAGCGCCTGGCGACTGGCGATCCTCATCAGCCAGGCCTTCACGGAGCCCGGGTGCCTGAGCGTGTGGAGCTGCCTCCACGCGGTGATGAACGACTCCTGAACCACGTCGTCGGCTTCGGTGCGCGACCCGACGATGCGGGAGGTGTAAGCGCGCATGAGCGGCCCGTGCCGGTGGACGAGCGTCTGGAATGCGGCGACGTCACCGTGGACGGCTCGATCGACGAGGATCTCGTCACTGACGAGCCGCAGTCGATCGGCAGGGTGACCGTCGCCCTCGGATACCGTCACGCCACCCCCCAGTGACCCAGTTCGTGACGAATGCGCTCCGCACCGCCTCTTACCTGTAGAGCGACGATATCGCTCCGACGCAGCGCTGCAAGGCGATTGCGTGCCGACCACTCCAGCGTTATGAGGACTTCCATGGCTACCGAAGATCGAGACACCGCCGCCGGCGGCCAGACCTCGGCCGCACCCACGTCCGCGGGCGTGCGCCCCTCGCGCGTCGACCGTTCGTCCGGGCCGTCGCGGATTCCCGCCGGCACGACCACCGCGGGTCGCACCACCATCGCCGAGAGCGTCGTCGCGAAGGTCGCCGGGATCGCCGCGCGCGAGGTCGCGGGCGTGTACGCGCTCGGCGGCGGCGGCGCTCGCGCGTTCGGCGCGCTGCGCGATGCGGTCAATGCGACCGACCTGACGCAGGGCGTCAAGGTCGAGGTCGGCGAGACGCAGGCTGCCGCGGACCTCACCATCGTCGTGGAGTACCCGGCACCGATCCAGGATGTCGCCGCGAACGTCCGGGCGGCCGTGAGCGGGGCGATCAGCTCGCTGGTCGGCCTCGAGGTCGTCGAGGTCAACGTCGCCGTCAACGACGTGCACCTGCCCGGCGACGGCAACGTCGAGGAGGAGTCACGAGTCTCATGACGCCCACCATCGCCGGGGCACTGATCGGTGCGATCCTGGCCGTCTCCATCCTCGTGTTCGGGTTCTGGGGATTCGTCCTCGTCGCCGCGCTCATGGCGGTCGGGGCGCTCCTGGGCCGCATCGTGTCGGGGAAGCTCGACATCCGCGGGCTCGCCGACGCGATCACCGGCCGGCGCACGTCGTGATGGTCACGGCAGAAGCCGCGTCCATCGGCGGCCCCGCACCGGTCGCCGCCGAACCGCCGCCGACGCATCCCGGCCGGATCGTCGTCGCGGAACGCGCGCTCGTGAAGGTGGCCCGGCAAGCGAGCGCCGACGCGGTGGGCGTGGACCGCGGCCAGGTGTCCGTGCAGGTCGCGGAGTCCCGCGGCGGGATCGCGGTGAGGATCTCCACCCCGCTGCCGATCCCGGCACTGGACGACACGATCGCCATCCGGGCCGGGGAACCGGTGCTGGACCGGGCGGCGTCCATCCAGCACGAACTCCGCGACCGCCTCGCGTATCTCATCGGCCGCGATGTCGTCCGCGTCGACATCACGGTGACCGGTGCCGTGGTCGCGCAGAGGAAGCGAGTGAGATGACCACGCCCGCGTTCCACCGGATCGTGCGCCGGGAGACGCATTCGCCTCGCACCGTCGCGATGATCATCGCCGTCGTCATCCTGATCCTCGCGCTGGTGTACGTCGGCGTGGAGATCGTGCTCGACCTGCTCACGCAGCCCGCCCTGCTGGCGGGGCCGGAGGCGGCACTCGCGTGGATCGTCGGATTGCCCACCGCGCAGCCGGCAGGGGCCGTGGTCGCCGGCGGCCTCGCGCTGGCCGTCGTCGGGCTCGTGTTCGTGTTCCTCGCCGTCGCTCCCGGGAGATTGCCCAAGCACGAGATGACGTGGCCGGATCGCGCCGTCGTCGTCGACAACGGCGTGATCGCGGCCGCGCTCGCCCAGCGCATCAGCGACGAGACGGGCATCTCCCGCGACCACATCAGCGTCGGGGTGTCGCACCGGAGGGTCGATGCGACCGTGACGCCCGGTCCGGGGGGCTCGCTCGATGCGGCGGGCGTGCACGAGCTCGTGGACGCCGAGATCGCCGCCTACCAGCTCGTTCCGCCGGTGGCGACGCGTGTACGCATCCTTCGACCGCCGGAGAGCGACCTGGACCGATGAACGACACCAACCGAGCCCTCAACCGGACGATCCTGCTCCTCGTCGGCATCGTCTTCGTCGCGCTCGGAGCGTCCGCGGTGATCGTGACGGTGTGGCCCCCGGCCGCGGAGTACTGGACCCGGGCCGGCGACGCCGCCGGCGCCTGGGTCGATCAGGCCGTCGAGGCGACGATGATCGGCACGACCACGCTCAGCTGGCTGGCCATCGCCGCGCTCGCGCTCATCGTGCTGCTGGTGGTGGTCCTCATCGTGACGGCGGTGCGGATCATCGGCGGCGGCCGCTCCCACACCGTCTTCCGCTCCGGCGCGCAGGAGAACCCCCTCGGCCGGGTGATCGTCGAAGAGGGCTTCGTCTCCGACGCGCTCACGCACTCGCTCGAGCAACGCGACGAGATCCTGTTCTCCAACGTCACCGCCAACGACGTCCGGAGGCAGCCCGTCCTGCACGTCAGCGTGACACCACGGCAGAACACGTCCCCTCGGGACGTGGTCGAAGACGTCGATCAGCTCGTGACCAACCTCGCCACCATGACCGGCGGGGACGTGCCGACGTTCATCTCCATCCACTCCGGGCTCCGCGCGAGACTCGCCGACGATCAACGCAGGCTCGCATAGGTCGCCGAGCGCTCACGGGCGTACGCGGATCACGCGCACCCGCGCCCGGTGGTCGCGGACGGCGGCGCGTCGCAGCACCACGGGGTCCACGCCCGCCGCGATCGCCGCACGGCCCGACACCGAGGCGGTGGCGAGGTGTGCCGCGGCCCGCCGCAGGCCGGTGAAAGCGAACGACGCGACCGCGGCTTCGGGTGACGTGTCGTCGATGCCGAGCTCGGTGAGCGCATCGACGACCGCGCCTGCGGCGAGCACGTCGTCGGCTGCGAACCCGCCGTCGGCGCGACCTGCGGCGACGACGGCGAGGTAGGCGCGACGCCCGAGCCGCTCCTGCTCGGCGAGGATCCACGCCGCGACGGCAGCCGCATCGTGCAGGCCGGCGACCACGACGGCCGCGAGGGGTGCGGCCTCGAGCGCCTCAGCGGGCACGGCCGGCGATGCGCTCGCGTCGAACGCTCCGCCCCCGGCATCCGTCACCACCTGATCGACCCAGACGAGCACGTCGGCGGCCCCGGCGATGCGGGCCACGCCCTCGACGCCCTGGTCGAACCGCACCTGGTACTTCGCCTGCGCCGCCGGATCGGCCGCCGGGATCCACTCGCTCACCGCGTCAGGCTACGCGAATCGCGGGGCGGAGGCGCATCCGCCGCACTCGTAGGGTGGACGCATGACCTCGCATGTCGACCCCCGGCCCGTGACGATCATCACCGGCGGCGGCCGCGGCATCGGCGCCGCGATCGCCGAGCGCCTCGCCGCCGACGGCCACGACCTCCTCCTGACCTATCGCGAGCGTGCCGACGAGGCCGAGCGGGTGGCCGACGGATGCCGCGCCGCGGGCGCTCGCGTCGAGCTGCTGCAGGTCGACCTCGCCGACCTCGACGCGGCCGCCGACGTCGTGCCCGAGGCCGTCCGCCGGTTCGGGCGGGTCACCGGGCTCGTCAACAACGCGGGCATCACGGGACGCATCGGGCCGTTCCTCGAGGGCTCCATCGAGGAGTCCGACCTCGTGTTCCGCGTGAACGTGCTCGCGCCGATGGTGCTGTGCCGGTCCGCGATCGCGCACATGGCGACCGACCTCGGCGGCGCGGGCGGCTCGATCGTGAACATCTCATCGGGCGCGGCGACGCACGGCGCACCCGACACCTACATCCCCTACGCGGCGAGCAAGGCCGCGGTGAACATCATGACCGTCGGGCTCGCGAAGGAGTTCGGACCCGTCGGCGTGCGCGTCAACACGGTCTCGCCGGGCACGACGCACACCGAGATCCACGCGACGGCCGGGCGGCCGAACGCGCCGCAGGAGCGTGCCGCCGGCATCCCGATGCGTCGCGCCGGCGAGCCGCACGAGGTCGCCGGCGCGGTCGCGTGGCTGCTCTCGCCCGACGCGTCGTACACGTCGGGAGCCGACATCCGGGTCGCCGGGGGCAAGTAGCGCTCAGCGGTGCAGCGCCGCGTAGTGCGCGAGGGCCTCGGCGTCGCTCGCCCGCGCGGCCGCGCGCCGCGCCGCGTCGAGCGCGGCGACCGGGGCGGCCTCGCGCCGGGCGATGCCGAGCTGCCGCTCCGCCTCGGCCAGGCGGGTCCTCGCGTCGGCTCCCACGAATGCGCGCGCCCGCTCCATCGCGGCGTGCGCCACCGTGATGTGGCTCTCGGCGATCGCGATCGCGCCGGGCAGCGCGCCGCGCGCGCCGTCGAGCCGTTCCTCGGCACGCCGCGTGGTCGCACGGGCGACCTGGAGGCGGTCGCGGCCGGCGCGGAGGCGGTCGCGCTCGGCGAACGGGTCGTCGGCCCGCTCCTCGCGGCCCACCAGCAGGGGCGACAGGTCGCCGATCGCGACGGCGAGCGCCGAGCCCGCGTCGGGGTCGGTCGCGTCGTCGCGTTCACGGCGCGCGTCGACGAGCTCGCGATCCAGCGCCGCCGCCTCGGACGCCGCCGCCTCGGCCGCCGCGGCGAGCTCGAGCTCGACGTGTTCGACCGAGGACAGCTCGGCCTCAGCGCGGTCGAGCGCGTGGGATGCCCGGTGGAGCAGGTCGGCCACAGGCCGCGCG
>DASTQT010000047.1:0-4286 GCA_035761605.1 Agromyces sp.
GCCGAAGTACGCCTCCGTCTCGGTCACCAACTCGCGCGGCGCGGCGGCGCTCAGCACCGTGGTGCGGGCGGCGAGTCGGCCGCGGCGTGACACGTAGCTCGAGCCGGGCGCTCCGGGCTCGCCGAGAATGTGGGTGATCACGGGCCGGCCCGTCTGCCAGTCCGGAATGCGCGACGGATCGGCGTACGTGCGCCACACGCGTTCCGGTGCGGCGTCGATCACGATCGAGTATTCGACGACCCCCATGGATGCCACCCCTCGCCATGCCTTCGCGGGTCCGAGCGCGGATCAGGTCCGATCAGTGTCATGCACCGCGCAGGATCGACGCCATCTTCTTGCCGCGGGCCAGCTCGTCGACGAGCTTGTCCATGTAGCGGATCCGCTGCATGAGCGGATCCTGGATCTCCTCGACCCGGACTCCGCAGATGACGCCCGTGATGAGAGCGGCGTTCGGATTCATCGCCGGCGCCTTCGCGAAGAAGGTCTCGAGGTCGCGTCCGTCGGCGATGGCCTCGTCGAGGCCGCCCTCGTCGTAGCCGGTGAGCCAGCGGATGACCTCGTCGACCTCCTCCTTGCTATGGCCCTTTCGCTCCGCCTTCTGCACGTAGAGCGGGTGGATGCTCGCGAAGCTCAGGCCGTAGATCCGGTGTCCCGCCACTCGCGCGCCTCCTCTGGTTCGTCGGTGATGCTACTCCTTCGAGGGTCCGTCAACCTCTGGGCGAGGAGTCCGGGGACGACCTCGTGGAGGAACCGGCGGAGCCGGGCACCAGGCTCCGAACCGGAGCAGCATCCCTCCATCAGACCGAGGAGAAAGGTATCCGCCGGATACTCGGATACCGCAATCGCCAAGGGGAAACGTGCTTCGACGCCGCGCGGCAACGGCGGTGACGCCGGGGTCGCCGCCTGGTCGCCCGGAACGGCACGGTGGCGGTGTGGGAGGCTGGCGGCGTGTGGATGGGGTGGATCGAGTTCGACCTGCTGCTGGGCGACGTGCACTCGCTGAAGGAGAAGCGCGGGGTACTGCGGCCGGTGCTGGCCGAATTGCGGCGGGCGACCGAGGCATCCGTCGCGGAGGTGGGCGCGAACGACCTGCACCGGCGCGCCGCCATCGGCGTCGGGGTGGTCGCGTCGGACGGCGGACGCGTCGCCGAGGTACTCGACCGGGCCGAGCGGCTCGTCGCCGCACACCCCGAATTCACGTTGCTGTCGGCGCGGCGCGGCCTGCGGCGCGGCGACGACGACGACTGATCGATCGGAAGCCGGGTCTCGAGAGGCGTCCGGCTGCGCCGGGCGCTCCTCGATCCGCACATGGGTCAGGCGACGCGCGCGCCGTCCTTCCACGCCTCCGCGATGAGCGGCACGCCCGGGCGGTAGGCCAGGTGCACGTGCGAAGGCGCGTCGAGCACCGCGAGGTCGGCGCGCGCGCCGACGCGCAGGGTGCCGATATCCGCCCGGCGAAGCGCCGCCGCGCCGCCCGCGGTCGCCGCCCACACGGCCTCGGCCGGGGTCATGCCCATGTCGCGCACGGCGACGGCGATGCAGAACGGCATCGAGCTCGTGAAGCTCGATCCCGGATTGCAGTCGCTCGCCAGAGCGACCGTCACGCCCGCATCGATCAGGCGGCGCGCGTCGGGGTACGGCTGGCGCGTCGAGAACTCGACGCCCGGCAGGAGCGTCGCGACCGTCGTCGAACCCGCGAGCGCCGCGACATCCGCATCGGTCAGGTAGGTGCAGTGGTCGACGGATGCCGCGTCGAGCTCGACCGCGAGACGGACACCGTCGCCCGGCCCGAGCTGGTTGCCGTGCACGCGCACGCCGAGCCCGCCCGCCGCGCCCGCCTCGAGGACGCGCCGGGACTGCTCGGCGCTGAACGCGCCGCGCTCGCAGAACGCATCGACCCAGCGCGCGTGGGGCGCGCACGCGGCGAGCATCTCGCCGACGACGACGTCGACGTACGCGTCGGCACCCGGGCCGTCGGGCTCGTCGAACTCGGCCGGCACGACGTGCGCGCCGAGGAACGTCACCTCGTCGGTGACCTCCGCCGCGAGCCGCGCGAGGCGCTCCTCGTCGACCACCGAGAGCCCGTACCCGGTCTTCACCTCGAACGTCGTGGTGCCCTGGCGGTGCAGCTCGCCGACGAACCCGGCGAGCCTCGCACGAAGCTCGTCGTCGCTTGCGGCGCGCGTGGCCGCGACGGTCGAGCGGATGCCGCCTGCCTCGTAGCGGCGGCCCGCCATCCGTGCGGCGAACTCCTCCGCCCGGTCGCCGCCGAACACGAGATGCGTGTGCGAGTCGACGAAGCCGGGGATGACGGCCCGCCCGCCCGCGTCGACGACCTCGATGCGGTGGGGATGCGGCGCGTCGCCGGTCGGCTCGATGGCGGGAGCATCGGCGGACGGCCCGATCCAGGTGATCACGCCGTCCTCGGCGAGCAGCGCCGCGTCGCGCACGATGCCGAGCGCTCCTCCGTCGCGGCCGGGCGCGGGGTCGTTCGTGACGAGCTCGCCGATACCTGTGACGAGCAGCCGCGAAGCGGCGGAAACCTCGCTCACGAGAACCCTCCCGTCATCGACTCACGCGAATCGGCCCGCCGATCCGGCCCGAACGGGCCGATCGGCGTGAGTCGGTGCGGGGAGGGGGCGGCGGGACGCGCCATCCGTCAGCCCTCGAGCATGGGCACGCGCAGGCCGCGCTCGTGGGCGACCTCGATGGCGCGCTCGTAGCCCGCGTCGACGTGGCGCATGACGCCCGTGCCGGGGTCGTTGACGAGCACGCGCGCGATCTTCTCGGCAGCGAGGTCGGTGCCGTCGGCGACCACGACCTGGCCGGCGTGGATGGAACGGCCGATGCCGACGCCCCCGCCGTGGTGGATCGACACCCACGTGGCGCCCGACGCCGTGTTCAGCAGCGCGTTGAGCAGCGGCCAGTCGGCGATCGCGTCGGACCCGTCGGCCATCGACTCGGTCTCGCGGTACGGCGAGGCGACCGAGCCCGAGTCGAGGTGGTCGCGGCCGATGACGACCGGCGCCGACAGCTCGCCCGAGGCGACCATCTCGTTGAACTTCAGGCCCGCCAGGTGGCGCTCCTTGTAGCCGAGCCAGCAGATACGGGCCGGCAGCCCCTCGAAGTGCACCTTCTCGCCGGCCTGCTCGATCCAGCGGCGCAGGTGCGCGTCCTCCGGGAACAGCGCGAGGATGGCGCGGTCGGTCGCCGCGATGTCGGCCGGGTCGCCCGACAGCGCCGCCCAGCGGAACGGGCCCTTGCCCTCGGCGAACAGCGGCCGGATGTACGCCGGCACGAAGCCGGGGAAGTCGAACGCGTGCTCGTACCCGCCGAGCTCGGCCTCGCGGCGGATCGAGTTGCCGTAGTCGAACACCTCGGCGCCCCCGGCCTGGAAGCCGACCATCGCCTCGACCTGCTTCGCCATCGAGCGGCGCGCGAGCTCGGTGAACTCCGCCGGATCGCTCTCGGCGAGCGCATGCCACTCCTCGAGCGAGACGCCCTCGGGCAGGTACGACAGCGGGTCGTGGGCGCTCGTCTGGTCGGTGACGATGTCGATCGGCACGCGACGCTCGAGCAGTTCGGCGAACACCGTGGCGGCGTTGCCGACCAGTCCGACGCTGAGCGGCGTGCGCGACGCCTTCGCGGCGAGCACGCGCTCGATCGCGGCGTCGAGGTCGGTCGTCACCTCGTCCAGGTACCCGTGCTCGACGCGCCGGACCAGACGAGACTCGTCGACGTCGACGATGAGCACGACGCCCTCGTTCATCGTGACGGCCAGCGGCTGGGCGCCGCCCATGCCGCCGCAGCCGCCGGTCAGCGTCAGCGTGCCGGCGAGCGAGCCGCCGAAGCGCTTGCGCGCGACCGCGCCGAACGTCTCGTACGTGCCCTGCAGGATGCCCTGCGTGCCGATGTAGATCCACGAGCCGGCGGTCATCTGGCCGTACATGGTCAGGCCCAAGTGCTCGAGGCGGCGGAACTCCGGCCAGGTGGCCCAGTCGCCGACCAGGTTGGAGTTGGCGAGCAGGACCCGCGGCGCCCACTCGTGCGTCCGCAGCTCGCCGACCGGGCGCCCCGACTGCACGAGCAGCGTCTCGTCCGACTCCAGCGTCGTCAGCGTGCGCACCAGCGCGTCGAACGACGCCCAGTCGCGCGCCGCGCGGCCGGTCCCGCCGTAGACGACGAGGTCGTCCGGTCGCTCGGCGACCTCCGGGTCGAGGTTGTTCTGCAGCATCCGCAGGGCGGCCTCCTGCTGCCAGCCCAGGGCGCTCAGCTCGGTGCCGCGC
>DASTQT010000048.1:0-6541 GCA_035761605.1 Agromyces sp.
GGAAGCGCATGAGTGGGTTGTCTATCCGGCCGGCCGCGCGGCCCGCGCCCGTCGCAGGGCGCCGACCTTGTCCCTCAGGCCCTCGGACTGGAGCAGGCACACGAGGATCACCACCGCCGCCCGGACGACCAGCGTCCCCGACAGCGAGAACTTGCCCCCGGCGAGCGAGGTGCCGCCGATGACGACGGCGAGGATCGCGTCGAGCTCGATGAAGAGGCCCGTGTTGTTCGCGTCGGCCGCCGCCGTGTTCGCGGTGAGGATGAGGCCGGCGATCGCCGCGCAGAACGCGCAGAACGTGTAGACCGCGACGAGCAGCCCTCGGGCGCGCACGCCGGCCTGGCGGCTCGCCTCGGGGTTGATGCCGACCGACTCGATGAACATGCCGAGCGCGGTGCGCCGCGTGATGAGCGCTGCGAGGCCGAACACGACCGCCGCGATGATCACCGCGATGGGCACGCCGAACCAGAAGCCCGAGCCGAGGAACTTGAACGGCGGGCTGTTCACCGTGAGGATCTGCCCCTCGGTGATGAGCATCGCGACGCCGCGGCCCGCGGTCATCAGGATGAGCGTCGCGATGATCGGCTGGATGCCGAGCACCGCGACGAGGAACCCGTTCCACACACCCAGGACGAGCGAGATGAGGAGCGCGACCGACACCGCGACCGCGACGGTCGCGAGGCTGCCCGGCTCGGGCGACCCGAGGATGATCGAGCACGCCACCGCGCCCGAGATGGCCGCGACCGCCCCGACGGAGAGGTCGATGCCGCGCGTGGCGATGACCAGCGTCATCCCGACCGCGATGATGAGCGTCGGCGCGCCGTTGCGCAGGATGTCGACCAGGCTGCCGAACAGCTGCCCGTCGCGCACGGTGATCGTGAAGAAGCCGGGGAACGCGACCAGGTTGATCGCGAAGAGGACGAGCAGCATCACGACCGGCCAGAAGAGCCGGTGCGACACGACCTTGGCGAGCACGCTCATCGCGGGCCTCCTTCGGTGACGTCGGGGCGGTCGGGGGTGGGGGCGCCGGATGTCGCGGGCACGCCGGTCGCCGGGGCGGCGGCGGATGCCGCGGCCGGCGCGAGCTCGTCGAGCGCCTCGTCGTCGGACGCGACGCGCCCGTCGGCGATGAGCGCCAGCAGCGAGTCGACGGTGAGCCCGTCGTTCTCGAGGTCGGCGACGACGTGCCGGTCGCGGAGCACCACGACGCGGTGGCTGAGGCGCAGCACCTCCTCGAGCTCGGCCGAGATGAACAGCACGCTCATCCCGTTCTCGGCGAGGTTGAACACGAGCTTCTGGATCTCGGCCTTCGCCCCGATGTCGATGCCGCGCGTCGGCTCGTCGAGGATCAGCAGGCGAGGTGCGATCGCGAGCCACCGCGCGAGCAGCACCTTCTGCTGGTTGCCGCCCGACAGGTTGCGCACGAGCGCGTCGGGGTTGCCGGGTCGGATGTTGAGGGCCTGGATGTAGGACTGGGCGAGCTCGTCCTGCTTCTTCTTCGGGATCGGGCGGAACCAGCCGCGGTCGGCCTGCAGCGCGAGCACGATGTTGTCGCGCACCGTGAGCTCGCCGACGATGCCCTCGTCGCGCCGGTTCTCGCTCGAGAACGCGATGCGCTTGGAGATCGCCTGCCGCGGGGTGCGCAGCTTCACGGCCTCGCCGCGGATCGTCAGCTCGCCCGTGTCGGCGCGGTCGATGCCGCCGAGCAGGCGCGCGAACTCGGTCCGGCCGGAGCCGAGCAGGCCCGCCAAGCCGACGACCTCGCCCGCCGCGATCGGCAGGTCGGCCGGGTTGATCGCCCCGCGCCGCCCGAGCTGCGACGCCGAGACGAAGGTCGCGGCATCCGATTCGTCGACGACCACCGCGCGGGCGCGCTGCTCGAGGTCGTCGAGCGCCGTGAGCTCCTTGCCGATCATCTTCTGCACGAGGTCGATGCGCAGGAGCTCCTCGACGAGGTACTCCCCCACGAGCTTGCCGTTGCGCAGCACCGTGAGGCGGTCGCAGATCTCGTACACCTGGTCGAGGAAGTGCGAGACGAACAGGATGGCGACGCCCTGCTCCTTGAGCGAGCGGATGACGCGGAACAGCTCGGCGACCTCGTCGGCGTCGAGCGACGACGTCGGCTCGTCGAGGATCAGCACCTTCGCGTTCACGTCGATCGCGCGGGCGATCGCGACGAGCTGCTGCACCGCGAGCGAGTGGTCGCCGAGCAGCGAGCCCGGGTCGATGTCGAGGTTGAGGCCGGCGAGGAGCTCGGCCGACCGGCGGCGCATCGCGCGCCAGTCGATGCCGCCGAGGCGTCGGGGCTCGCGGCCGAGCATGATGTTCTCGGCCACGGACAGGTTGGGCAGGAGGTTGACCTCCTGATAGACCGTGGAGATGCCCGCGGCCTGCGCCTGCGCGGGCCCGCTGAACGAGACCTGCTCGCCCGCGAGCGTGATCGTGCCGGCGTCGATGCCGTACACGCCGGTCAGGGCCTTGATGAGCGTCGACTTGCCGGCGCCGTTCTCGCCCATGAGCGAGTGCACCTCGCCCGGGAACATGCGGAAGTCGACGCCGTCGAGCGCCTTGACGCCCGGGAAGCCGATCGAGATGCCGCGCATCTCGACGACCGGCGCCGGCGCGGCGGGTGGGTTCTCTGAGGTCGCGTTGCTCACGGTCTCTCCATCGAGTCGGGTTGTGGATCTGCGGGTCGAGGAGCCGCCGAGCGGCGTCTCGAGACCTGTGCGGGTCGGGGAGCCGCGGTGCGACTCCCCGACCCGCGGGGCCGATCAGTACTGGCGGGTGGGCAGCGCCTCGATCGCCTGCTCCTGCGTGAAGGTCGTCTCCTCGGTGACGATGCGCTTCTCCGGCGTCTCGCCGTTGTTGATCTGCTCGATGATCTCGATCAGCTGCGCGCCGAGGAGCGGGGAGCACTCCACGATGAAGTTGATCTTGCCATCGGCCAGCGCCTGCATGCCGTCCTTGACCGCGTCGACCGTGACGATCTTGATGTCCTCGCCCGGCACGAGGCCGGCCGCCTCGATCGCCTCGATCGCGCCGAGACCCATGTCGTCGTTGTGCGCGTAGATCAGGTCGACGCCCGGGTTCGACTTGAGCAGCGCCTCGGTGACCTGCTTGCCGCCCGCGCGGGTGAAGTCGCCGGTCTGGCTGGCGACCACCTCGAGGTTCGGGTTCTCGGCGATGACCTCGGCGAAGCCCTCGGCACGGTCGATCGCCGGAGCGGCGCCCGTGGTGCCCTCGAGCTGGATGATCTCGACCGGCTCGGTCGCGTCGGCGTACTCCTCGAGCACCCAGGCGCCGGCCTTCTCGCCCTCCTCGACGAAGTCGGAGCCGAGGAAGCTGACGTACAGCGAGTCGTCTTCCGAGTCGACCGCGCGGTCGGTGAGCACGACGGGGATACCGGCGGCCTTCGCCTCGTTGAGCACGGCGTCCCATCCGGTCTCGACGACCGGCGAGAACGCGATCACGTCGACCTGCTGCTGGATGTACGAGCGGATCGCCTTGATCTGGTTCTCCTGCTTCTGCTGCGCGTCGGAGAACTTCAGCTCGATCCCGGCCTCCTCGAAGGCGGCCTGGATGTCCTTCGTGTTGGCGGTGCGCCAACCCGACTCGGCGCCCACCTGGGCGAACCCGACGACGAGCTCGTCGAGGGGCTTGGGGCCTTCCGCGGCAGCGTCGCCGCCGCTTGCACAACCGGCCAGGGCGACGAGCATCGCGCCGGCGGCGGCGATGCCGATGAGCTTCTTCATCAGCTGGAACCTCCTTGTTCACGTGCCGGCGGCGGGCTGCTGCGGAGTCTCGGTGCGCCGGGCGGCCGGTTCATTCGGGCCGCAGTCGAGATGTTAGCGCTCACAAGTGAGCGCTCACAAGTGCGAGTTTCGTAACGGATGGATCACGGCGGCGCGAGGCGCGGAAATCCGCCGATGCGGGCCCTTCGACGGCGGTTCGATCGCGTCGTCGGATGTCGCCGCGCACACGTCGCCTCGGAATGTGAGCGCTCATGTTCCCGTCCTCGAGCACCGCCCACATGCCACTTCCGCCGGTCTCGCCGCGCGGCATCCCGGCGGAACCGGCATCTCGAGCCTGACGGCGCCCAGTTGCCAGTTGTGCCGGTTGCGCCGCGCTGCTTCCCGGCGGAACCGGCATCTCGAGCCCGCGGATCCGCGGATGGTTCATCCCGCCGTCATCGCGATACGGCAGGATGCTCGGCATGACCGACCCGTTCCACCTCGTCGTCGGCGCCGGGCCCGTCGGCTCCGCGCTCGCCCTGCGGCTGGCCGACGCCGGCTCGCGCGTGCGCGTCGTCACGCGCTCTGGCGGCGGGCCGAGCCATCCGCTCGTCGAACGGGTCGCGCTCGACGCGAGCGACCCCGACCGCCTGACGGAGGCCGCCCGCGCGGCGTCCGTCGTCTACAACTGCGCGAACCCCGGCCCGTACCCGGAGTGGGAGCGCGTCTGGCCGCCGCTCGCCGCATCGATCCTGCGCGCCGCCGAGGCATCCGGTGCCGTGCTCACGACCATGGCCAACCTCTACGGCTACGGTCCCGTCGACGGGCCGATGCGGCGCGACACTCCCCTGCGACCCTCCGACCACAAGGGCGTGCTGCGCGCCCGGATGTGGGAGGACGCGCTCGCGGCGCACGACGCCGGGCGGGTGCGCGTGACGGAGGCGCGCGCGTCGGACTACCTGGGGCCGACCGCACCGGAGTCGAACGGCCTGCTGCCGATGTACGCGGCTGCGACGCTCAAGGGGCGCCCGGCGACCGTGTTCGGCGACCCCGATGCGCCGCACAGCTGGACCGCCGTCGACGACATCGCCGCGACCCTCGAGGCGCTCGGGCGCGACGAGCGCGCGTGGGGTTCGGCGTGGCTCGTGCCCTCCAACCCACCGGTGAGCGTGCGCGAGGTACTGCGCGCACTCGGCGAACGCGCCGGCACGGGCGAACCCCGGCTGCGACGGATGCCGCGATGGGTGCTCGCCGCCGGGGGCACCTTCGTGCCGATCATGCGCGAGATCACTGGCGTGCTCTACCAGTTCGAGCGGCCGTTCGTCGTGGACGCCTCCGAGACGACCGAGACGTTCGGCGTGACGCCGACCGACTGGGACGCGTTGCTCGACGCGACCGCCCGCGCGTGGCGCGAGCGCGCGGTGCAACCGGCGGCCGAGCCTCCGTCGGTCGAGTAGCGCCGCAGGCGCGTACCGGGACCAGCCGCCCGGGCATGGGGGTCTCGGTACGCCGCTGCGGGGCTACTCGACCACCGGACGCGGAGCTCTCACGCCTTCGCGGTCTTGGCGGCGGCCTTCGCGGCCTGCTTGGTCGCGCGCACCTTCGCGAGCGACTCGGCGTCGGTGATGTCGGCGACCGAGCGGTGGCATCCGTCTTCGCCGTACGCACCCGTGGCCTCGCGCCATCCGCTCGCCTGGAGCCCCAGCTGCTTGCCGAGCAGGGCGAGGAAGATCTTCGCCTTCTGGTCGCCGAAGCCCGGCAGGGCCTTGAGGCGACGCAGCACCTCGGGGCCGTCGGGGTCGCCCTGCGTCCAGATCGCGGCAGCGTCGCTGCCCCAGTCGTCGCGCACCGCGTTGGCGAGCGCCTGGACGCGGCCGGCCATCGAGCCCGGGTAGCGGTGCACCGCGGGCGTCTGCTTGAAGACGTCGACGAGATGGTCGGGGTCGACCGCGGCGATGGTCTCGGGCTTGATCGAGCCGATGCGGTCGCGGATCTTGGCCGGGCCCGCGAACGCGGTCTCCATCGGGACCTGCTGGTCGAGCAGCATGCCGACGAGCAGGGCGAAGGCGTCCTCGCTCAGGAGCTGGTCGGCGGCGGAATCCCCCGTGATGTTGAGCGTGGTCATGCGATCCATCCTTCCACCGACGGCGTCGCCCCGCCCGGCGTAACGTGATGCTGCCAGTCGTCGGATGGCTCGTGCGACACGCCGTCGGCGGGACGGCGTCGGCGGGACGGCGTGGCGACCGGCCATCCGCGGAATCGCCGCCCGCAATGTGCCGATGTCCTGCATTCCGGACAGGAACCGGCCGGAATCCGGAGGACACTGGTCGAAGATCCAGCGACGCCGAGCCATCCGCTCGGCCCGAACAGGAGGACCACCATGGACTGGAAGATCGAGCTCATCCACGTGCCGGTCAGCGACGTCGACCGCGCGAAGGAGTTCTACGTCGACAAGCTCGGGTTCAACGCCGACCACGACCGCACGGTGTACGAGGGGCTGCGGTTCGTGCAGCTCACGCCGCCCGGATCGGCGTGCTCGATCGCGATCGGCGAGGGCCTCGGCGCCACGCTCGAGCCGGGTTCGCTCGACGTGATCCAGGTGGTGATCCCCGACGCCGACGCCGTGATGGCCGAGCTCCGCGCCAAGGGTGTGGACGCCGAGGGCATCGACGAGCAGGAGTGGGGCCGGTTCATCACGCTCCGCGACCCCGACGGCAACCGCTGGACGCTCCAGGAGCTGCCCGACTACTCGGCGTCCTGAGGCTGCTCCTCGCTCCGCACGCCATTCACCGGCGAGCGAGCCGAACGGGATG
>DASTQT010000049.1:0-8227 GCA_035761605.1 Agromyces sp.
CTGTTCGCGATCATCGGCGACCTCTTCCGAGACCACCAGCTCAACGGATG
The DNA here is from genome assembly GCA_035761605.1 of Agromyces sp. Taxonomy (GTDB): domain Bacteria; phylum Actinomycetota; class Actinomycetes; order Actinomycetales; family Microbacteriaceae; genus Agromyces. The sequence continues at coordinate 51 of DASTQT010000049.1, forward strand.
GCTCAAGGCGATCTGGATCATCTTCCTGGTCTTCCTGCCGTTCATCACCGCGCTGGTGTACCTCATCGCGCGCGGCGACGGCATGGCCCGCCGCTCCGCCAAGCAGGCGGCGGACATGCAGGCGCAGACCGACCAGTACATCCGCCAGACCGCCGGCGGCGTCAGCCCGTCCGACGAGATCGCCAAGGCCAAGGCGCTCCTCGACTCGGGCACGATCAATGCGCAGGAGTACGAGGCGCTCAAGGCGAAGGCGCTCGCGCACGGAGCCTGATCACATCGAACCGGAACGGCCGGGCGCGCTGGGCGCCCGGCCGTTCCGCGTGTCAGGCGGTGACGGCGACCACGCGGCGGGCCGCGACCGACCCCGTGTTCCGCAGGAACAGGATGATCCAGCTGAAGATGAGCACGCCCGCCACGAGCTCGACCGCGGTGAGGTTGTAGTACCCCACGGCGAAGAACACGCCGAGCACCACGATGACGCCCACGTACGCCCAGCCGAGGATCACGAAGACGCGCGGCATCGATGGCAGGAACCGGGGCAGGCCGATCACGATCACGGTGTACACGACCGCCATGCCGGTGGCGACGGTGTTGTGGACCAGGAAGAACTCGTCGACCGGGAAGATCCCGACGCACGCGAGCAGCACGCCGATGAGCACGAGCCCGTAGCGCACCAGGTCGCGGCCGCGTTGTTCCTCCGCCGTCCCGGCGGGCAGCCCCGACGTGGCGTACCGGGCGACGATCGTCACGATCGCGCCCGCGATGATCAGGGTGAGGTTGAAGGCGAGCGCGGAGATGTCGTCGGTCATGCCGAGCGCCGAGAGGTTCTCCTGCCACCACTGGGGATCGCTCGCGCTCAGCATCGCAGTGATGACGCCGACCACGAGGAACACGGCGAGCACGAGCGAGAGCAGCATCGGCGTCATCCGCACCGACGAGAGGAAGCTCACGTAGGCGGTGAGCGCGAGCGCCACGCCGAACAGGAGGGCGGCGGGGATCGTGAACACCTCGGCCCCGATGAAGCTCTGCTCGAGCACGTCGGCGAGGCCCGTCCAGCCGAGCAGCGCGATCACCGCGTGCGCGATCGACAGCGCGAGCACGTCGAACCAGTGCAGGACCGGCACGGTCCCGTCGGCCGGGGTCGGCGGGTCGACGGACGCCCCGGCCACCGGCAGGGACCCGAAGCGGCGGCGGAGCACGAACTGCCCGGTCGCGAACGCCAGCACCGCGACGACGGCCGCGCCGATCGCCACCGCCGCCCCGAGCGAGCCGCGGCCGGCGATGGGCAGCGCCGACCCCCAGAAGAGCACCAGGCCCAGCACTGCGGACGCGGCGAACACCGCCGCCCCGACGATGAGCGCCGACGACTCGACGGATTCGGTGGTGCGCGTCGGCTCCCTCAGGATGCCCACGATCGACGACGGCTGCGACATCGGTCCTCCGCTCAGCGGCCCGGTCCCGCCGTCCCCCGGCGCGACCACCGGGCCGACGTGACCAGACTGCCAGCTACCGGCCGATGGGGTCGAGTACTTCGAGCATCGATCCCTGCACGATGCCCGCCCACTCGTACGCCGCGCGCAGGTAATCGTCGCGTTCCTCGTCGGCCGGCTCGGCCTCGTCGGGGTCGGCGACGCCGACCCGCTCGGCGAGGATCAGCCTGAGGTCGGTGAGGAAGGTCAGCCAGCCCCACGCCTGCGCCTGGTCGAGCTCGATCTCCACGAGCCCCTCGCCGCGCTCGGTCGCGGTGGCATCCCGCACCGCCTGCGCGGCCTGCCGCTTGCCGTCGACGAGGCTCTCGCGCGTGTACCGGGCGAACTCACGGGCGGATGCCTCGTCGTCCTGGTACGCGGACGGGAAGAGCCTGCCGAGCGCGGGGTCGTCCTCACCGCCGAGCAGCAGCACCGAGTCGACCTGGTCGGCGAGCTCGGAGAGCAGCATCGCCTCCTCGGTCTCGAGCACGATGCGCACGCCGTCGGCGCCTCCCTCGCGTCCGGCGACGATCACGATTCCGCCCTCGAGACGGTCGCCTGCAGGCCGTAGCCGTGCATGGCGTGCACGTGCCGCTCCATGGCCTCGCGGTTGCCGGATGCCACGACCGCGCGACCCTCGTGATGGACCTGCAGCATGAGCCGCTCGGCCTCCTCGCGCGGGTAGCCGAAGTAGCTGCGGAACACGTAGGTGACGTAGGTCATGAGGTTGACGGGGTCGTCCCAGACGATCGTCTGCCACGGCAGGTCGGGGCGCACGGCCTCGTCGGTGACGAGGTCGGCGTCGAGCTGCTCGATCGTGGACGTCACGGTCCCAGCCTGACATGGTCGCGGGCCGCTCGCACGTCCCCCGTCGACCGGACCCGATCAGCCCGCGCCCGCCGGCGCACCGGCCTGGAAGGTGTACGCGACGGCGCGGTCGAAGTCCATCCCGGCGCCCTCGCGGAAGGCGTCTGCGAGCGGTCCGCTGAGCGATCCCGGGTCGCCGACGGTGAAACCGCGGATGCGGTTGATCTCGTGATCGACGAGGTTCGTGCCCGAGGCGTTGCGGAGCGCACGGACGGCTCCCGAGAGCGTGGCGGCTCGGACGTGGTCGCCGTCGGCCTCGGCGAGATCCGCCGCGAGGGCGATGAACAGCACCGCGGCCGACACGTCGCGATGGCGGGCGAAGAGCTCCAGCCCGTCGACGAGGTAGGTCCGGGCCGTGCCGCCGTCGCCCCGGTGCTGTGCGAAGGTCGCGACCTCGAACATGCCCCAGCCGGTGCCGAATTCGTTTCCGGCCCGGCGATAGTGCTCGATGCTCTCCTTCAGGTGCACGAGACCCTCGGGCGCGTAGTCGTCGAGCAGCGAGATGGCGTTGCCACGCCCCCACGCGACATCACCGAGGCCGTTCTCGTCCCCAAGGTCGCGGTAGATCCGCTCGCTCTCGTCGAACAGGGGGTACACCGTCCGCGTCGGATCGTCGGCCTCGCGTCCGGGACCGGCCGTATACGCCACCACGGCGCGGGCGAGCGCCAGGTTGTAGAGCGCGTTCGCGGTCCCGGCCCGGTCGCCGAGCTCGCGCAGGATCGTCAATGACTGCCCGTAGGGTTCGAGGCACGCCTCGATCTCGCCCTGCCACCAGTACACGCCCCCGAGCGCCTCGAGCGCTCGGGCACGGTTCGCACTCGCCCCGCCCGGCATCGCCAGGATCGTCTCGAGCCGCCGCCGGCCTTCGTGGAGATGACCGCGGGTCTGCCAGAACCGCCACGTGCCGGCGGCCAAGCGGAGGGCCAGGTCGGTCTCCTCATGCGCCTCGGCCCAGTCGAGCGCGGAGCGCACGTTGTCGTGGTCGGCGTCGAAGCGGTCGAGCCAGTCCTTGCGATCCGCTCCCATCAGGTGCGGCTGGATCTCCTCGGCGAGGTCGGTGTACGCCTCGAGGTGGCGCCGGTGCACCGCATCCGCCGAACCGTCCCTGGCGAGGCGTGCGAGCGCGTACTCCCGGATGACCTGCAGCGTCCGGAACCGGGCACGAGCGGTCCCCTTCACCCGGCGCAGGAGCCCCTGGTCGACGAGTTCGGCCAGGCCGTCGAGGATCTCGACCCCCTCGTCCGCGCAGACGCGCTCGATCTGGTCGAGATCGGCACCGCCGGCGAACACGCCGAGTCGGGCGAACAGGCGCTGCACCGGTTCGTCGAGCAGGTCGTGGCTCCAGGCGATCGCCCCGTCGATGGTCCGCTGCCGCTCGGGGAGGTCGACGGCGCCCGAGCCGAGCGAGCCGGCATCGAGTCGCGCGAGGATCTCGGAAACCGGCAGCAGTCGCACGCGCGAGGCCACGAGCTCGATCGCGAGGGGCAGCCCGTCCAGCGCGCGCACGAGCCCGGCCACGGCGGGGGCGTTCTCGGCGGTCAGCGCGAAGTCGGGCCGAACAGCCACGGCCCGCTCGACGAAGAGCGCGACGGCGTCGAAGCCGGCCGGGGACTCGGGATCCACCGCGTCCGGGACCTCCATCGGCTCGAGCGGCATCTCGCGTTCGGCCGTGATCCGCAGCGGACCTCGGGAGGTGACGAGGAACCGGGAGTCCGGCGATGCGGTGACCAGGTCGGCCACCAGCGGTGCGGCGGCGATCACCTGCTCGAAGTTGTCGAGGATGAGGAGCACCTCGCGGCCGCCCAGGCGCTCGATGAGCACGTCGCGAGGCGGACGGTTGCCCGATGCGCCCTGCGCCCCGAGACCGTGCAGCACCTGCGAGGCGACCAGCGCCGGATCGCGGATCGGGGACAGGTCGACGAAGAACACGCCGTCGCGGAACCGGCCGGCGGCCTCTGCGCCCAGTTGGAGCGCAAGCCGCGTCTTGCCCGTGCCACCCGCGCCGGTGATCGTGAGCACCCGCGAGGACTGGAGCAGCTCCAGCGCACGCGCGAGGTCGTCTCGGCGGCCGACGAAGCTCGTCACCTGGAGCGGCAGGTTGTTCGGCACGGCGTCGAGGGTCCTGAGGGGCGGGAACTCCGAGGCGAGGCCCGGAATGTCGAGCTGGCGGATGTCCTCGGGCTCGGCGAGGTCCTTGAGCCGGTGCGCGCCGAGGTCGCGGAGCGTCACGCCGTCGGGCAGGTCGCGTTCGACGAGGACGGCCGTCGACTCCGACAGCACGACCTGTCCACCGTGCGCCGCGGCGGCGATCCGAGCCGCCCGGTGGACGTCGAGGCCCACGTAGTCGTCGCCGCCGAGCGTGCCGAGCCCGGTGTGCAGTCCCATCCTGACCAGGAGGCGCCGGTCGGCGGGCCAGTCGTGGTCCGCGAGCGCGCGCTGCGCGGCGGCCGCGGCCGTCACCGCATCGCGTGCCGACGGGAAGACCGCGAAGAAGCCGTCCCCCTCCGTCTTGACGACGGTGCCGGCGCTCCCCCTGATCGCGTCGCGAAGCAGGCGGTCGTGCTCGGACAGCAAGGCGGGCCAGGCGTCGCCGGCGGCCTGCGCCATCCGGGTCGACCCCTCGACATCCGTGAACAGGAAGGTGACGGTCCCCGTCGGCAGACGGGACCTCGTGGTCATGCCACCAATTCAACCAGCGGCGGTCGACGCGGTCACGGTGAACTTCGGGTTCCGCGCGATCTGCCGCGTCGGCCCGACGACGCGCTCGAGCAGCGGCCGGTAGCGCAGGTGCGAGTTCCAGACGCACCACAGCTCGCCGCCCGGCTCGAGCACGCGTGCGGCCTCGGCGAACAGGTGCGTCGCGATGCCGGTGTGCACGGCCGCATCGGAGTGGAACGGCGGGTTCAGCACGACGAGCTGTTCGCTCGCGTCGGGCAGGTGCTCGAGGCCGTCGGCGCGTGTCACCTGCACGCGGTCTGCGACGCCGTTCGCGGCGGCGGTCAGGGCAGCGGATGCCGCGGCCGCGGCGCTCCGATCCGAGGCGCGCACCACGAGACCCGGGCGCCGGCGCGCGAGCCACGCCGCGATGATGCCCGAGCCGCACGCGAGATCCACGGCGGACGTGGCATCCGGGACCGCGTCGTCGAGCACGCCGAGCAGGAACCGCGTGCCGATGTCGACGCCGGCCCCCGCGAAGACTCCTCCGTACGCCACCACGGTGAGCCCGAACTCCTCGTCGCGCCGTTGTGCGGGTCGAGGAGCGCCCTCCGGGCGCGTCTCGAGACCCTCCCCTGCGCGCACCCCGGCCGCCACCAGCACCCGCGACTTCTGCCGCGCGTGCGTCACGTCGACCCGCTCGAACCACCGGCCGAGCACCTCGTTCATCGCGAGCGACATGTGCTTGATCCGCCCGCCCGCGAACACGCGCACGCCGGGTGCCGCGTGCTGCGCGATGAGCGCCGCGACCTCGTCGAGCCGGTCCAGCGAGCGCGGCAGCCGCATGAGCACGACCCGCGTTCCCGCGACGAGGCCGGGTTCCAGCGGCAGGCTCCGCGGCCGGTCGGCCTCGGGCACCCCGAGCCGTGCGGCGTTCGCGGCGAGCGCCCGTTCGGCCGTGATCGGGTCCTGGTGCACGCGCACGTCGCGGGCTCCGGCCGCCACTGCGCCGAGCGCGAGCGCGCCGTACGCGTCGTCGATCACGACCACGTCGCCGGGCGCCTGCGCGTCGGCCAGCGCGGACGCGGCCTCGTCGAGGATGAGGCGGTCCGCGGCATCCGCTGCCTGCAGGCCCGGCGCCTCGAGGTCGGGATGCCGCCGGAGCGTGTCGAAGTCGATCACGTCAGGGCATCTCGGAGTGGTCGTCGGCGGATCTCGGCGGACCCGGTTCCATGACGGGGCGCGTCGACGGGATGTCGCGCAGCGCCGTGCTCCGCGGATGCGCGGGCGACGGCGGCGACGCCTCCGGCGGCGTGGGCACCGTGCGACTCGCGATCCGGGCGGGACGGCCGCCGGGCGGTGCGAGCTCGCCGACGAACTCGCTCCATTCGGGCCGCTCGAAGCGCTGGACCCGACCGCCGATCAGGACGGCCCAGCCGTCGGCATCCTCGGCCACGCGACGGCCCCGCCGGACGTCGGCGACCCAGCCGTTCTCGACCGCGCGCCACCGCACGAGCTGCACGCCGTGTCCGCGAACCAGCCGAACCCGTCCCATCCCCCCATTCTCGCGGTCGGACGTGCCCGGAGGCACGCAAATCGGAGGAACGCACCCCTCTTGCGGATCGCGCGGGAGCGTATGCATGATGCGGCCATGACCTCCGCATGACGCGGAGTGGAAGGGAGAGGCGACCATGAGCACCACTGATCGATCGGTGCGGCGGTACGCCGAGACGCCGGTCCAGAAGTCGGCCCTCATCGTGGGCATCGTGTTCCTCGTGGTCGGCATCGCCGGGTTCATCCCCGGGTTGACGACCGACGTCGACGCGCTGCTGATCTCCGGGCCCGACTCGAACGCCCTGCTCCTCGGCGTGTTCCAGGTGTCGATCCTGCACAACATCGTGCATCTGCTCTTCGGGGTCGTCGGCCTGTGGGCCGCCACGTCGTTCGCGTTCTCGCGCAACTTCCTCATCTGGGGCGGCGCGGTCTACGCGCTCCTCTGGCTCTACGGACTGCTGGTGCCGGTGGACAGCGCGGCGAACTTCGTTCCGATGAACGACGCGGACGACTGGCTGCACCTCGCACTCGCCGTGGGCATGATCCTGCTCGGGGTGCTGCTCGGGCGCCGGCCGGTCACCGGAGCGTCCGGGGCGCGCACGGCCTGATCCTCGACGGGGGTGACCGCGCCGTCCTGACGCGGGGCCGAGGGTGCGGCATACAGCCCTGTTTGCTACCCTCGGCCCCCGATGCGAGATTCGGCGCAGTTCCGGGGGGAGCGCCGCGCGGCGACCAGGTCGACCGCACGGCGCTCGTCACGTGTGCGCACGCCCCGCACCCCCCGCACCGCCCGAGAACCGGGTCCGCGCCCCGCTCGACGCCGCAGCGTCGCCGCCCTTGCCGCGACCGTCGCCGTGGGCGGCCTGCTCGCGACCGTCGCGCTCGCCCCGCTCCCGCGCCCGTCGGTCGCGGTGGCCGATCCCGCCGTCGCCGCGCTCTCCCCGTTCGCGGGTGCGGTGCAGGAGGTCGCGGTCGACGGCGACATCGCACCCGCCGGCGTCTCGCGCGAGAGCTACTCGGCGGCGACCGGTCCCGACACGCTAGTGACCTCGGGCACCAACTACGACTGGGCCAAGCTCGTCCTGGTCTTCGGCGACTGGCCGGTCACCGACGAGAACGTGACCCTCATGGTGCAGTGGATGCGCGAGGAGAACGGCACCGACAACTGGTGGAACCGCAACAACCCGATGAACAACGGCTACGGGTCGGGCGGCGGCAGCGGGCTCGGCAGCTACGCGAACCTCGTCGACGCGGCGGAGTACGCGGCCTCCAACCTGCAGAAGCGCTCGTTCTACGCCGGCATCGTCGCCGGACTCGAGGCCGGCACGTCGGCCGAGGCGACGGCGCGCGCGATCTGGGCGTCGCCGTGGGCCGAGAGCCACTACGGCAACGGCGCGTGGTGGTCGACCTCGCCCGTGCCGGTCGTGACGGCGCCGGCCTCGGCCTGGGGTCGCTGATCCCGGGCCGCCCGGCCCGCCCGTCCGGTCCGGCCGGTCAGGTCGGTCCCATAGACTGGCATCTATGGGCAGAGCCGGGGCGGATGGCGCGACCGGCGGTCTCGCGCTGATCGCCGATCCGACGCGCGCGCGCATGCTCGCGCTCATCCTCGCGAGCCCGGACGGCCGCGCGACG
>DASTQT010000050.1:0-3858 GCA_035761605.1 Agromyces sp.
ACGTACACGTTCACGGACGGCCGCGTCGTACAGGAGGTGACCGCGTACCGCCTGGTCGACGAGGGAGGGGTGTTGAAGATCGCGGAGACCACGGTGCTCAGCAGCACTCCGCTCTGAGTCGCTACGGCGCTCCCGGCTGCGCCTCCGCTGGATGCGTCTCCACCGCCCTCGGCACGATGCGCAGCTCCGGCGCGCGGGTGACGAGCAGCCACGCCGGCAGGATGATCACGCACAGCCAGGGAAGCAGCGCGATGTCGCCCGAGACGCCGGCGGCCATGAACAGGGAGAGCCAGCCGTCACGCGTGGCGACGAGGAGCATGCCGATGAGGCCGCAGGCGACCGCGAGCCCGAGCGGCAGGCCCGGGATGAGCGCGTGGCCGAGCATGCCGATCGCGACGCCGATGAACGTCGCCGGGACCACGCGGCCGCCGCGGAAGGCCGCGCTCGCGGCGACCACGAGCGCCGCGAGCTTGATCACGACGATGAGCGCGAGGTCACCGGCCGAGTAGGCGTCGGGATCGGCGAGGAGCTCGCCCATCTGGTCGAGCCCCTTGAACATCGTGATCGGCCCGCCGACCAAGCCGAGCATGCCGAGCACGAAGCCGCCGAGGGTCGCGATGAGGATCGGGCTGCGCATCGCATGGAACATGCGGTGCACGACCGGCAGCGCGATCACCGCGAGCAGCCCGATGAGCACCGCGGCGCACGCGACCGCCACGCCGACCAGCACGTCGAGCGGATCGACCGTGCTGGGCGGGACGGAGAACGCGAGCGGCGGAACGCCGAGCACATGCATGGTCGCGGAACCCGCGGCGGCGGACGCGAGCGGCAGGAACAGCTTGTCCCACAGCGAACCGCCGCCGCGCACCGCGGCGAGCGCGCCCGTGAACAGCAGCGCCGCGCCGACGGGGGTGCCGAACAGCGCGCCGATCGTGCCGGCGGCGGCCATGAGCATCGCGAGGCGCGGCGGCACCATCGGCATGAATCGCGCGAGCAGTGCGACGGCGAGCGCGACGTTGATCGCGATGATCGGGTTCTCCGGTCCGAGGCTGACGCCGCCCGCGAGGCCGAGCACGGTCACGATCGCGATGCTCGGCAGCGTCCGGAGCTTCAGCGGCGGTTCCATCAGCTCGGTCGTGGCCGAGTCGGGGCCACCGTGCCCCGGCAGGAGCTGGAGGCAGAGTCCGACGAGCAGGCCGGTCGTCGTGAGGACGGCGACGATCCACCATCCGCTCGGATCGACGCCGATCGTGTCGGGCAGCGTCGTCCAGACGAGGTCCTCCAGCACGCCCGCGACGGCCTCGAGCGCCCAGAGCGTCAGCGCGGTGATGATCCCGATGACGAGCGCCGGCACCGACAGCAGCGCGAGCTGCCGCGGTGTCGGCGCCGGGAGTTCCTGGTTCTGTTCCTGCGCCTGCATCACGCCCCCACTACGTCGCGTCGTTCGAATGCCAGGATGCCGCCGACCGCGAGCACCACGCCGATGGCCGTCATCACGACCGCGCCGAGCGGGTCGACCGGGTCGACCGGCACCTGCTCGAGGTGGTGGAACGGCGAGATGTCGAGCACCCACTCGGGCCACTCGAGCAGCGGGCCGACGAGCTCGATCACGTACGCCACGACCGCGGCGCCCGCAGCGACGGGCACGGTGAGTCTCGGGAACAGCCCGAACACGAGCACGGCGAGGCCTGCGAACACGGCGATCGCCGGGAGCGTGTTCGTCATGGCCGAGAACGCCTCGGCTGCGCTCACTCGCGCGTCCGTCACCGCGGCGCCCAGCCAGATCGCAGTGCCCGCGACCGCCGCGAGCACCACGATCGCGGCGATGAGCGTCAGGACGTGCGCGCCCAGCCATCGCCACCGCGGCAGGGGCCGGGTCAGCAGGAACTCCGCGCGCGTCGACGCCTCCTCGGCGCGGGTCGCACCCATGCGGAACGCGGCGTACACGGCGATGACCAGTCCGATGATGGTCGAGATCATCGCGACGAAGCCGAGCATGACATCGTCGACGGACATGCCGAACGCCGTGAGCAGGTCGACGAACCCCTCGTCGTCCTCGAGGAACTCGTCGACGACCGGCAGCAGCATGCCCATCACCAGGCCGACGGCGGCGAGGCCCACCACCCACGCGATGAGCACGCCGAGGTTCGACCGCCACGCGAAGCCGGTCGTGCCGCCGAGGCCCCACCGGCGCGTCCGCGCCCTCGTGCGCCCCTGCACGAGCCCGGCGCCCGCATCGCGGATGTCGCGGAGCAGCAGCGCCGCGGCGCCGAGGGCGAGCGTCGCCACGAGCGGCGCGAGCAGCACCTCCCAGCGATCCGCGTCGAACGCCTCGACCCGGTCGAGCCAGCCCGCGGGGGTGAACCAGCCGAGCCATTCGCGCCGGTCGGCGCTGTTCGCCGCCATCCGCAGCAGCACCCATGCCACGATCACGGCACCGGCGACCGACAGCGCGAGCCGGCGGGTACCGAACACCTGCGACACGACGGCGGCCATCGCGACCAGCGCGGCGGAGTACCCGGCGACCGTGAGACCCGCGAGCACCGACCCTTCCGCCTCGGCGCCGATGAGCACGAACGCGAGCCCGATCGCCGCGCCGATCAGCGCGCACGCCGCGACGAGCACGCCGAACTGCACGGCGAGCACCGCCTGCGGGCGGACGGCGCCTGCCGCGTGCACGGCGTCGGCGCGCCCGGCGTCCTCGTCGCCGCGCAGCACGCGCGTGGACGCGGTGAGCGCCCACGCTGCGGCGATCAGCGCCAGATAGAGGCCGGCGTCCCACATCGCGAATCCGCCGACGGTGTCGACGGCGCTGCCGGGACCGGAGATGATGCGCACGCCCGGGTCCTCGGCCCACATCAGGAGCGCCTGGCGGGACGCGGCATCCGGGTACGCCGTCTCGAACGAGAGCCCCTCGAGCGCGATCAGCCCGCCGAGGCCCAGCGCGATCCCGACCGTGCCACGCACGAGCAGGCGACCCGTGAGCAGCGCGACCGAACGCAGCGGGCGCGGCGCGCGGCCCACCCGCAGGTGGCGGTGCGTCGCCGTCGCGTGCACGGTCGTCATGCGGCATCCATCCGGTTCGGTCAGTAGTAGGTCAGGAAGATCTCCTCGAGCGACGGCTCGACGGTGCGGAGCCGCACGACGCGATGCTCGGCGAGGCGGCGGACCAGCGCATCGGGCTCGCCCGCGACGGTGATGCGGATGCCGCCCGGCACGCCGGGCAGCGGTTCCACGTCGGTGACGCCTGCGACGCCGTCGAGGGTCGGCGGCTCGCCGTCGAACACGGCCTCGACGATCGTCGCGCTGATGCGCCGCAGTTCGTCGAGCGCGGCGACCTCGACGAGCCGGCCCTGGCGGAGGATCCCGACGCGGTCGCAGAGGTCCTGCACCTCGTCGAGGATGTGCGACGAGAGGAAGATCGTCTGGCCGCGCGCCGCGGCATCCCTCGCCACGATCTGGAACTGCTCCTCCATCAGCGGGTCGAGGCCCGCAGTGGGTTCGTCGAGCAGCAGCACATCGGGCCGGCTCATGAGCGCCGCGACGAGCGCGATCTTCTGCCGGTTGCCCTTCGACATCGAGCGGATGCGCGCCGACGGGTCGATGTGGAACCGCTCGACGAGCTCCGCGCGGAGGTCGGCGTCGACCCAGCCGGTGACCGCGCCGAGCAGCCGCAGCACCTCGTCGCCCGTGAGCTGCGGCCAGAGCGCGACCTCCCCGGGCACGTACCCGAGGTGCCGATGCGCACGCACGACGTCGCCGACCGGCACGCCGAGCACGGTCGCGCTCCCCCGCGTCGGCCGGATCAACCCGAGCAGCAGCCGGATCGTCGTCGTCTTGCCCGACCCGTTCGGCCCG
>DASTQT010000051.1:0-7014 GCA_035761605.1 Agromyces sp.
ACGGCCGCGGCCGTCGGGGAGGAGTCGATCGTCTCGCGCACGGGCGGCGCGCCGACCCTGGCGCTCGGCCTCGCGCACATCATGCAGCAGGCGTTCGGCGGGGCCGCGATGGCGGGCTTCTGGTACCACTTCGCGATCATGTTCGAGGCCCTGTTCATCCTGACCGCGGTCGACGCGGGCACCCGTGTCGCCCGGTTCATGCTGCAGGACTCGATCGGCAACGTGATCCCGAAGTTCAAGGACACGTCGTGGCGTCCGGGCGTCTGGATCACGACCGCGATCATGGTCGCCGGCTGGGGCTGGATCCTGATCCTCGGCGTCACCGACCCGCTCGGCGGCATCAACACGTTCTTCCCGCTGTTCGGCATCGCGAACCAGCTGCTCGCGGTCATCGCGCTCGCGGTCGTGCTCGCGATCGTCGCCAAGCGCGGGCGGAGCTACTTCAAGTGGCTCTGGATCATCGGCCTGCCCCTGGGCTTCGCCGCGGTCGTGACGATCACCGCGTCGATGTTCAAGATCTTCTCGCCGGTGCCGCAGGTCGGCTACTGGGCCAACCACGTCGCATTCCGCAACGCGCTCGAGGCCGGCGAGACGTCGTTCGGCACGGCCACGAGCGTCGAGGCCATGGAGGCGGTCGTCCGCAACACGGCCGTGCAGGGCACCCTGTCGATCGTGTTCGTCACGCTCGCGATCGTCGTGCTCATCACGTCGATCCGCACGACGATCGTCGCGATCCGCAACGGCGGCGGCGAGAACCACGAGGACGCGCCCGTCGCCTCCCGCCGGTTCGCGCCGGCCGGCCTGATCGCGACGAAGGCCGAGAAGGCGATCGAGCGCGAGTGGGCGGCACTGCCGGCCGCCGAGCGCCCGGAGTCGGTGCGGCACTGATGTCGGCGACCACTGAAGGCCGCCCCGCCCGGACTCCGGTCCGGGCGGGCGCGGCCCTCCGCGTCATCCGCCAGGGCCTCGGAGCGGTCGGATGGTACGTGCAGGACCTCATGGGCGACACCGCGTACCGCCGCTACCTCGAGCACCATCACGCGCACCACGGTCCGGAACATCCGCCGATGACCGAACGCGAGTTCTGGCGAGCGAGAATGGACGATCAGGACCGCAACCCCGGGGCCCGCTGCTGCTGACACCGCCGTGACGAGGAGCGCACATGATCGACGATGCATGGATGCCGGTCCTCGCCGGCGTCGGCATCGGCATCGCGCTCACGCTGCTCCTGCAGTTCGTCTGGCGCCTCGCGCGGGGTTCGCGCGACCTCGGCAGCGACGTGGAGCGTGCCACGTTCCGCACGCTGTCGCTCGCGTCGCGGGCGGCGGGGCACCTGCGCGGCGGGCTCGACGCCGGCGACCCGCAGCGTGCGGCGCGCGCCCTGCGGTCGCTGCTCGGCAGCGAGGCGATCGCGATCGCCGACACCCGCGGCATCCTGTCGGTCGACGGCCGGCCGAACCTCGCGGATGCCGCGTGGCAGGTGGCGTCGGGCGTGGTCGAGTCCGGCCGGCGGCAGGTGGGCAGCGGGACGCCCGGCGCGGTCGGCGCGCCCGTCGTGGTCAACGGGCGGGTGGTCGGCGCGATCGTCGCGTTCGCCGACCGGGTCCGTCCGCCGCTCGTGCGCGCGACGACCGAGGTCGCCAAGTGGTGCGGGCGGCAGATCGAGCTCGGCGAGCTCGAGACATCCCGAGCCGCGCTCGCCGAGGCCGAGCTGCGCGCCCTGCGTGCGCAGATCAGCCCGCACTTCATCTACAACGCGCTCGGCGCGATCGCGTCCTACATCAGCACCGACCCCGAGCGCGCCCGAGACCTCGTGCTCGACTTCGCCGACTTCACCCGGTACTCCTTCCGGCGGCAGGGCGAGTTCACGACGCTCGCCGAGGAGCTGCGGAGCGTGCACTCGTACGTCGAGCTCGAGCGCGCGCGGTTCGAGGAACGCCTCACGGTGACGCTGCAGATCGAACCCGAGACGCTCGCGACCGTCATCCCGTTCCTCAGCGTGCAGCCGCTCGTCGAGAACGCGGTGCGGCACGGGCTCGAGCCGCGCGAGCGCGGCGGCACCATCACGATCGGCGCGCACGACGACGGCACGCACACCGAGATCACCGTCGACGACGACGGGGTGGGGATGCCGCCCGCGGAACTCCGCGCACTGCTCACGGCCGACGCCCGCACCGACCACGTGGGGCTCCGCAATGTCGACTCGCGCCTGCGCCGCATCTACGGCGACGACCACGCGCTCGTCGTCGAGACCAACCCGGATGCCGGGACCCTCGTTCGCATGCGCATCCCCAAGTCGCAGCCCTTCCACGAGACCGAGAGGCCCAGCAGCCGATGACGACGGAATCCGGGACCATCGACGTGCTGATCGCCGACGACGAGCGTCCCGTCCTCGACGAACTCGAACTCCTGCTCCGCCGCGATCCGCGCGTGCGGCACATCCTCCGGGCGTCGTCGGGGTCGGAGGCCGTGCGCCTGCTCGCCGAGCACACCGTGGACGCGGCGTTCCTCGACATCCACATGCCGGGCCTCTCGGGGTTCGACCTGGCGCGGGCGATGTCGCGATTCAACCGGCCGCCCGCCGTGGTGTTCGTCACGGCCGACGAGGCCGGCGCGGTCGAGGCGTTCGACTTCGCGGCGGTGGACTTCATCCTGAAGCCGATCCGGCGGGAGCGGCTGGGTCGCGCCGTCGACCGGATCCTCGCCGGGCGCGAGGCGCCGGGCGGGCCCGAGGGCGTGCCCGACGAGCGCATCCCCGTCAAGGTCGGCGACGTCATGCGCGTCGTGCACCGCAGCGACGTGCGGTGGGTGCAGTCGCACGGCGACTATGCCCGGCTGCACACCGAGACCGACAGCCACCTGATCCGCGAGTCGATCTCCGAGCTCGAGGAACGGTGGGCCGCGGCCGGCTTCATCCGCGTGCACCGATCGTTCCTCGTCGACCGCAACGCCATCGCGACCGCCCGGCTGAGCGGCGCGCACCCGGCCGTGATCGTCGCCGGCGAGGAGATCCCGGTCAGCCGCCGGTCGGTCGGCGCCGTGCGCGACGCGATCCTGCACGCCCGCGAGGGGCGGACGTGAGCGAGCCGGACCGGCCGGCACGCGAGCGCGTCACCTCGGTCGACCGCGTGACGGTGCGACACCAGCCGCCCGCGCGCGGCACGGCACCCCGGGTCGGCGAGGCCGAGACGATGTTCACGCGCACGCTCATGCGCGCGCAGGCCCGGCTGGCGCTCGCGTGCGTGCTGTCGTTCGTGGTCGTGGTGGCGTGCGTCATCGTGGTCATCACGCAGGTGCCGGCGCTCGACGACGTCGTGATCGGCGGCGTTCCCGTGCCGTGGCTGATCCAGGCGTACGGCTTCTACCCGATCATCCTCGTGCACGCGCTGGTGTACGCCGTCCTCGCGAGGCGCACCGAGCGGCGGTTCAACGCCCTCGTGGAGCACGAATGAGCGCGGTCCTCACGGGCGCCGCCGTCGGCGTCGTGCTCCTCGTCACCGCCGTCATCGGCGTGTACGGCCTGCGCATCTCGCGGACCACGAGCGACTTCTTCGTGGCCTCCCGCACGGTGCGCCCGCTGTGGAACGCGTCCGCGATCAGCGGCGAGTACCTCTCGGCCGGCACGTTCCTCGGCCTGTCCGGCCTCGTGCTCCTGTCGGGTTCGGAGGCGTTCTGGTTCCCCATCGGCTACGCGGCCGGGTACCTGCTGGTGCTGATGTTCGTCGCGGCCCCGCTCCGCCGAAGCGGCGCGTACACCATTCCCGACTTCATCCATGCCCGGCTCGACTCGCTCGCCGCGCGTCGCATCACGAGCGTGCTCGTGCTCGTCATCGGCTGGCTGTACGTGGTGCCGCAGTTGCACGGGGCTGCGCTCGCCATCAACGTGGTCGCCGACATCCCGCCGTGGGTCGGCGCAGTCGGCGTCGCGATCGTCGTCGGCGGCTCGGTCGCGGCCGGCGGCATGCGGTCGATCACGTTCGTGCAGGCGTTCCTGTTCTGGCTGAAGCTCGGGGCGCTCGCCGTGCCCGTCGTGTACTTCGCGATCGCGTTCGGCGGGCGCGAGCCGAGCATCGACCCGGCCCTCGTGTTCCCGCACGAGAGCGGGCCGGGCGGACTCGACCTGTACGCGACCGCGTCGCTGCTGTTCGCCCTGCTGTGCGGCACGATCGGCCTGCCGCACGTGCTCGTTCGGTTCTACACGAGCCCGACGGGCGGATCGGCGCGGTGGACGACCGTCATCGTGATCGGCCTGATCAGCGCCTTCTACATGGTCTCCGGCACGATCGGGCTCATCGCCCGGTCCGTCGCGCCCGACCTCGCCCGGCCCGGGGTCGCCGACACCGTGGCCCTGCTGCTGCCGTCGCGCCTCTTCCCCGGCATGATCGGCGACCTGCTCACCGCCCTCGTCATCGCGGGCGCGCTGGCCGCGTTCCTCGGCACGTCGTCGGGGCTCGTCGTGTCGATGTCGAGCGTGGTCAGCCAGGACCTGTTCCACGGCACGGTCCGCTCGTTCCGGTGGGCGGCGGTCTTCTGCACCGCGGTGCCGCTCGTGGTGGCGCTCGCGACCGTGCCGCAGGGCCTCGTCACCTCGGTCGCGAACGTGTTCGTCTTCGCCGCCTCGGCCCTCACGCCCGTCATCGTGCTCGGGATCTGGTGGCCCCGGCTGACCGCTCGCGGCGCGGTCGCGTCGATGCTGGTCGGCGCCGTGCTCTCCGGGGCGGCGCTCGTCGCCTCGTCGGTGCTCGGCCAGCGGGGCGACGCCGGTTCGGCACTGCTCGCGCAGCCGGGCGCGTGGACCATCCCCGTCGCCGCCGTCACCGCGATCGTCGTGTCGCTCCTCGACCGGCGCCGACCGGCGAACACCGAGCACATGCTGAGTCGGCTGCACACTCCGGAAGCACCGCCCCCGGAGCGGCTCTGATCGACTTCCGTGCCGCACACGGATGCCGTGGCGGCGCGACGGCGCTACCGTTCGCGGTATGACACCAGAAACAGGCGGGTCCGCGGCAGACGCACCCGCACGGAAGCCCGGATGGTTCGCACGAGTTCCGCTGTGGGCGCGCATCGCCGTGCCCGCGGTCGTCGTCGTCGGCGGCGCGGCGATCGTCGCCAGCGCGGTGGCGGCGGGTTCCGCAGAACCCGCGACCGTCGAGTCCCTCTGCGCATCGGCCGCCGAGGAGCGCCTGGAGCGGCGCGGACGCTCCGACATCGAGGTCGGGAGGTCGCTGGAGGTGACCGAAGCGGACGGCGCGCAGCGCGTTTCGGGCACCGTGAAGTTCGTCGACGAGGAAGGCCGGACGCAGTACGCCCAGGTGCGGTGCGTCGTCCGCGGCGAGGGCGACGACCTCCGCGTGAGGAGCGTGCGGTTCTCCGAATGAGCCTCTTGATCAGCCGTTACACCATCCGCAGCACCACGCTCCCCCGCTTGCGCCCGGTGTCGACGTAGCGGTGCGCCTCGACGATCTCGTCGAGGTCGCACACGCGATCGATGACCGGACGGAGGTCGCCGGCCTCCGCGAGCGAGGCGAGCCGCTCCATCCCGTCAGGGCCGACCGCGTCGCCGGTGGGCGTGACGAGGATGCCGCTGCGACGCGACTGCCACGCCGCCGCGAGCATCCCCCGAAGGTCGGCGATCACCAGCAGCAGCGCACCGCCCGGCCGGATCAGCTGGCGGATGCGCGAGAACGGCGCGTTCCCGACGGCCTCGACGACGACGTCGTAGCGACCCCGGTCGGCGACTGCCGCCGCGAAGTCCTCACGCGTGTGGTCGATCACGCGGTCGGCGCCGAGCGAGCGCACCAGCTCGGCGTTCCTCCCGCTCGTGACCGCCGTCACCCGCGCGCCCCGTCGCGCGGCGAGCTGCACCGCCGCGGTGCCGACCGCACCCGACGCGCCGTTCACCAGCACCTCCGAGCCCGGGCCGAACGAGGCTCGCGCCAGGTACCGCATCGCGGTGTGCCCGCCGAACACGATCGCCGCGGCCTCCTCGAACGACAGCCCCGCGGGCTTGCGTGCGATGTCGCCGCCCTCGGGCACGGTCACGTACTCGGCGTGACCGCCCATCCGGCTGCCGAGCATCGCGATCACCTCGTCGCCGGGCGCGAACCGCGTCACGGACGAACCGACCGCCTCGACCACGCCCGCCGCGTCCATCCCGAGCACGCGCACGCGCGGACGGAACAGCCCGATCGTGGGCGCCACGACGAGCGACAGGCCACGAGGGACCTCGCGACTCCGCAGCCGATGGTCGGCGACGCTCACCGTCGACGCGTGCACGCGCACGAGCACCTCGTCGGCGGCGGGCACCGGCGTCGGCACCCGGTCGACGCGCACGACATCGGGCCCGCCGAAACGGTCGAGCACGGCCGCGCGCATCGTGGCCCGGTCGGTGATCCGGGATGCCGCCGGCATCCGCTTCGCATCGGTCATGATCCGCTCCCTTACGTTGTAAGTCTTACAGTGTAAGATACGCCTCGAACCGTCGCGTGTCCATACCCGGGCGGAAATTCCCTTACGGAGTACGGTGGAGGCATGCCGACGAGCAGGACCGCGCAGCGCTCGCCGCTCACCCGCGAGCGGGTGCTGCGGACGGCGATGGACCTCGCCGACCGCGACGGCCTCGACGCGCTCACGATGCGCGCGCTCGCCGACGAGCTCGGTGTCGAGGCGATGTCGCTCTACTACCACCTGCCCAACAAGAGTGCGATCCTCGATGGCGTCGTCGAGGTCGCGTTCGAGGAGATCGAGCGCGAGGTCGGCGGCCTCGACGCGGCGACGGCCGGCGCCGACCCCGCGACCTGGACAGCTGCGCTGCGCGAACGCATCCTCGGTGCGCGCCGCGTGCTGCTGCGCCATCCGTGGGTCCCCGTCGTCATGGAGTCGCGCGCGACCTTCGGTCCGACCATGGCCCGTTACGTCGACGGGATCGTCGGCCTCATGCGCGCCGGCGGTCTCTCGCACGACCTGATCCACCACTCCCTGCACGCACTCGGCAGCCGCATGTACGGATTCGTG
>DASTQT010000052.1:0-3778 GCA_035761605.1 Agromyces sp.
GTCGAGCTGGGCGCGGATGCCGCCGCCGCGGTCGTCGACGGCGTGGTGGTTCCGCCGCACGTCTACGTCGGGTAGGTGCGTGCGAGGGGATGCCGCGACATCCGCTCATCGGACCCCCCGCCGCGCGCTCGAAAACCGCCCGAAATGCGCCGGGTGCATACTGATCCCGAGCCGCCGCCCGCGATCCCCCACCGCGACCCAGCCGGCGGGTGAGGAGACCCGGATGAATCGTGCCGTCCGCTTCGACGACATCCGCGCGCTCCTCGTCGCGCACATCGACAACGCGGGCATCTCGCGCGTGAAGGTGCTGCCGCACCGTCGGCTGCTCTCGGCGAGCACGCACGGCGTGACGGTCTCGAACAGCGTGGGGTTCCTGTTCTCGGTCGACGACCACCTCAACGCGACGGCCGCGCTCGACCCGGTGGTGGGCGACCTGCGCGGCATCGCCGACACCTCGTCGATGGCGCTGCTCGACGCCGAGTCGGGTCTCGCGTGGGCGCCCGCCGACCTGTACGCGCTCGACGGCAGCGTGCATCCGACGTGCACGCGCTCGGCGCTGCGCCGCGTGGTCGACGACGCGCACGATGCCCGGCTCGGGTTCTCGATCGGCTTCGAGCTCGAGTGCACGGTGTTCCGCGGCACGCCGCACGACCTGGTGACGGCCACATCCGGCCCCGGCTACTCGACGCGCGCCGTGGTCGAGGTCGAGGGGTTCGCGATGGCCGCGCTCGCCGCGCTCGACTTCGCGGGCGTGCCGGTCGAGCAGATGCATCCGGAGTTCGGCAACGGCCAGCTCGAGTTCGCGTTCGCCCCACGCGATCCGCTCGCCGCGGTCGACGACCTCGCGCTCGCGCGCGTCGTGCTCACGCGCGTCGCGCAGGCGCACGGGCTGCTGATCTCGTTCGCGCCCGTGCCGATCGTGGGCGGGGCGACGAACGGATGCCACGTGCACCTGTCCGCGACCCGCGAGGGTCGCAACCTCTTCGCCGAGCCGACCGCCGCCCACGGCGTCTCGGAGGACGGCGGCCGCATGATCGCCGGCATCCTCGACCGGCTCGAGGAGGGCGTCGCGTTGCTCGGCGGCAGCGTGCTCTCGTTCGAGCGGCTGCGGCCGCACACGTGGGCCGGCGCCGACATCTGCTGGGGACCGGCGAACCGCGAGGCGGCGATCCGCTTCGTGCGCGGCCAGGCGGGCATGGGTGCCGAGCAGTCCAACATCGAGGTCAAGCCCGTGGACGGCTCCGCGAACCCGTACCTCGCGGTGGCCGCGATCATCGCCGCCGCGCTCGACGGACTCGAGCGGGGCGCGCGGCTTCCGGAGCCGGTGCACGTCGACCCGAGCACGCTCACGTCCGCGGAGCGCCGGGCCGCCGGCATCCGCCCCCTGCCCGCCGACCTGGGCTCGGCGCTGCACCGGCTCGGGTCGAGTGAGTTCTACCGCGGCGTCTTCGGCGACGTGCTGCTCGACGCGTACGTCGCGACGCGTCAGCACGAGTGGGAGGCCTACGGCGAGATGCAGCCCGAGGCGGTCGCCGACGTGGTGCGCTGGCGGTACTGAGCCGCCGCGCGCTGCGCTGCGGAGCCTCGTCGCCCGCCGCGACCCATGAACTGAGGGGTTGTCATCTCGGCCGCGCGCGAGTACGACTGGGCACGAACGGGTCTGCCAGCACTCGGGAGGTCGCCATGATCACGGGAATCGAGCGGATCACCCTCGTTCCGGACGAGATCCTGCTCATCGGCTCGGCGGTCGTGGTCGAGACCGCCGACCCCATCGACGAGGACGGGCTCGAACGCGCGGTCGGCGTGCGCGGCCTGCAGGGTCGTCTCGAGCTCGGCGACGACCGGCGACGTCTCACGTGGACGCCGTCGAAGCACGCGACACCCGGATGGTATTACTTCTCGGTCGACGAGCTGACGAGCCGCGGCCGGCGCATGTCCGCCGGCGTGCGCATCCACTTCGGGCTGGTGCGGTCGTCGGCGAAGCTGCCGGAGGGCGTCGCGATCGAGGCGATGTCGCGCCTGCGCATCGACGCGTGGATGGTCGATCGCCTGCCGTTGTTCGAGGATCCCGGCGACGACCATTTCGTCGAGCTCATGAAGGCGACGGATCGGAGTTCGGGAGCGCCGGTCCGGCTGGCGTTCGACTCGCGCGGTCGGCCGATCGACCCCGACGAGGTGGTCGCGGGCGTCCTCAGGGCCCGCGTCGAGCGGTTCGGCAAGCTCGACGAGGACCTCGACCGGGTGCTGCGACGCGCGTCGGACGACGAGCGGATCCCGGTCGCGATCTGGGCGCGCGTCGACGGCGACCTGCTCGACCCCGGCGACAAGTCGGCCGAGGCGGCCGAGGCGGCCGAGGGATCGGCCGAGGAGCCACGGGAGGGCTCGGAGGCGGACGCGGTCGAGGAGCGCCTGGCGGGCGCCATCCGCTCGGCCGTCGACCCGCTGCAGGAGGACCTCGCGAAGTCGGGCGTCGAGGCCACGCCCGACGGGCTCGCGCCCGTCGTCTACGCGGAGCTCGATGCGGAGGCCATCCGCCGCCTGCAGGACCAGCCGCGCGTCGGCGCCATCTTCCGCTACGACGCGCGCGGGTTCGAGGACCTCGACGACTCGATCGCGGTCGCGAACAGCGACGACGTGCACGCGCTCGGCGTGCGCGGTCGCGGCATCCGCGTGGCGGTGTGGGAGCGCGGACCCGACTCGACCGCCGACCTCGCGATCGCGGGCACGTTCGATGCGTCGGGCGACACGTCGATCCACTCGCGACTCGTGCACGGCGTCATCCGGAACACCGAGGCGAACCTGCCGAACGGGCACGCGCCCGACTGCCGGCTGTTCTCGGCGAACTCGTACGACCTCGCGGCGCTGCGGTGGGCGGTGGCCGATCGGCGCTGCACGGTGGTGAACCAGAGCTTCCACCGCGACGACGAGCAGACCTCGAGCGGAACGTCGTTCGACGACGTCTACAAGGACTGGCTCATCCTGCGGCCGCCGTACCCGACGATCGTGCAGGCGGCCGGCAACGGCGGCGACGACGAGTACGTCAACCACAAGGGCTTCAACAGCATCGCCGTCGCGAGCCACAACGACGATGCGTCGGCGCTCGCGAGCACGTCGGTGTTCCGCAATCCCGCGTCGTCCCACGACGACCGCGAGCTGCCCGAGATCGCCGCGAACGGCACCGGCGTCGCTGCGGTCGGCACGAGCGACAGCGGCACGAGCTTCGCGTCGCCTGCGGTCGCCGGGATCGCGGCGCAACTGCAGGGCGAGGACGGCGTGCTCCGGTCGTGGCCCGAGGGATGCCGAGCCATCCTGCTCGCCGGCGCGGGCCGCAACGTCACCGACTCGACCTGGTGGCGCGACGTCGTGTCCTCGGTCGACGCGTCCGACGGGTCGGGCGCGGTGAACGCACTCGAGTCGCACCGGATCGTGCAGCACCGGCGGTCGCGGAACGCCGCGGCGACGCGACGCGGGTGGGACGTCGGCGTGTTCTCCGACGACGACGTCGACCGGCACGGGAACGCCGGGTTCGCGTATCGCGTCGCGGTGCCCGACTGGGTGCTCGGGCCGCGGCACGTGAAGGTCGCGTTGGCGTGGGACAGCACGGTCGGCGAGCTGTCGTTCCTCGGCATCCGCCTGCCGATCAGCTCGACGCTCGCGCAGGACCTCGACGTGCGGGTCTTCGACTCGAGCGGATGGCTCGTGGCCCACAGTCAGTCGTGGGACAACAGCTACGAGATCGCCGAGTTCGACGCCGTCCGCGGCGAGGAGTACACGATCC
>DASTQT010000053.1:0-5334 GCA_035761605.1 Agromyces sp.
GGCCCTCCGGACGCTCGCCCGGCCGCTCGGAGGCCGTACGACGCTCCACGGGCGCGTCGTACGCGGGGCGCTCACAACGCTCGATCGGCCGCTCATACGCGGGGCGCTCGCGAGGCTCGACCTGCCGCTCATACGCGGGGCGCTCACGACGCTCGACCGGCCGCCCGTACGCGGGGCGCTCACGGCGCTCGACCGGCCGGTCGTCACGTCGCTGCGGCGCCGGCCATGCGGCATCCGGAACCGGCGGCACCGGCCGACCGGGCGCGTTCAGGCCGCGCTCGACCTCATGGGGCGGGTCGGCGGGGCGCCGCGGTCGCAGGCTCGGGGGGCGGCCGTGCGTGTCGTCACCGTACAAGGATCGTGTACCTCCGGGGCCTGCGCGCGGCCTGGGGAACCGAGACGCAGGTTGCGGTCGTGGAGCAGTTGGGGCGCTCCCGGACTCGTACCACCATAGGGCACCGCCCGGAGCGCTGTCATCGGTCGGACGACGGCGCGTCGCGGGTCAGGCGGCTCGCTTCAGGAAGTCGCTCCACTGCGGCATCGGACGCTCGAACCCGCGTACGACCCACCCCCGGCCGTGCGGCATGCGCGGCGTGATCCGGAGCGCCCATCCCATCTCGGCCGGCGTGTGGTCGCCCTTGGCGTTGTTGCAGCGCAGGCAGCATGCGACGAGGTTCTCCCATGTGTCGCGTCCGCCGCGAGAACGCGGCAGCACGTGGTCGATCGTCGCGGCCGACTTGCCGCAGTAGGCGCAGCGGTGCTCGTCGCGCCGCAGCACGCCGCGGCGGCTCACGGGCACGTGGTGCACGCGGGGCGTCCGGACGTACCGGGTGAGCAGGATGACGCTGGGCCGCACCCATTCGCCGCTCGTGCCGTGCACCGGATTGTCCTCGTCATGCAGGATCACCGTGGCCTTCTCGTTCATGACGAGCAGGATGGCTCGCTTGAACGAGACGACGGCGAGGGGTTCATATCCGGCATTCAGCACGAGGGTGCGCATGGGGTGCCTTTCGATCGGTGCTGGATGGCTTCCAGCCGCGTGAAGGGATCGACGACCCGGATGCCGCGGGGCGGGCGATGCGCCCCCGGAGACGCGAAACGGGCACCGTCGTGAAGACAGTGCCCGTCGGCATCCCGGTGCAGTCGCGACTCGGCTGACTGCTGCGCCGCTGGTCGTAGAGCGCGCGCGCACCCGCGGAATGGGTGCTGCTACGCGGACCGACCATCGGACTTCCCCTACCCGGTATTCGGATCGTCAGGAGACAAGGCTACGACAGGAATGGCGCACCGGGACATCCCGGCACGCCATTCGTGTCACGCTTCATGCGCTGTTCACACGTCAGATACGCACGATGTAGTAATCGCTCGTCCAGATCGGCTGGACGCGGACGACCGTTCCCGTGTACGGCGCGTGCAGGATCTGGCCGTTGCCGGCGTAGAAGCCGATGTGGCCGGGCATCACGACGAGGTCACCCGGCACGGCCTGGTCGACCGAGATGCGGGTGCCGGCCGCGGCCTGGGCCGAGGACGAGTGCGGGAGGCTGATGCCGAACTGCGCGTAGACGTACTTGACGAGGCCCGAGCAGTCGAAGCCGGCGGGCGTCGCGCCGCCGTAGACGTACGGGACGCCGAGGTACTGCTGGGCGACGGAGAACACGCTGGCGGGATCGGCCGAGCCGTACACGGCGGCGGGTGCCGAGTAGCTCGCGGCCGAGGCGGCGTACGAGGTCATCGCGGCGGCGGCGGCCTGTCGGGCGGCCTCGGCCTCGGCAGCTGCCCGCGCAGCCTCCTCGGCGGCGCGGATCTCCTCGCCGCTGGTGGCGGCGTAGGCGTCCTGCGACAGCGGCGCGGCGATCACGTCGTCGGCGACATCGACATCTTGGGCCTGGGCCTTCGTCAGCTCGGTCTGCGCGGTGGCGCCGAACTGGATGCCGTCGGTGCCGGGCGCGAACGCGTAGGCGGGGATCGCCAGCGTGCCGACGAGACCGGCGGCGACCGTCATGACGATGACGTTCTTGGTGCCGCCGCGACGCAGCCGGCGGCCGAGCGAATCGGGCCGGCGCCGTTCGGGGGCCTCGGTCGACGCCGGGGCCGCAAGGGTCGCGGTCGGGGTCTCGCGTCGGACGAGGGCGGTTCGGGTGGTGGGCGTGGGGGCGGTGAGCGCGCCGGATCGGCGCCGGGGGAATCGAGCCAAAACGTGTCCTCCGCCCCGCGCCGCCGAAGCGCCGCCTCACCTGTTGCACCCTCGGGTGCGTCACGGGTATCGGGGCCGAGCGGTGAGCGCGGGAGGCGTCTCGACCCTGTTCCGTCGGCGGGCTTGTCGCCGGCGGACTCGACCGACACTACGCGACAGTCCGTCGAATGTCACATTTCGATCACGGAGCGCGGGGAATCAGTCGCCGATGAAGAGGTGACCGACGACCTCGGCGGGCAGGGCGAGCGCACCCTCGCGACCGTCGACCTCGACGGACACGAACGCGCCCTCACGACGGAACGACGCCGTCGCCCCGGGCACCAGTCCGGCGCTCTTGAAGCGCGCGAGCAGCTCGGGATCGAACTGGGCGGGCTCGGCCAGGCGGCGGATCACGCCGCTCGCCGCACCGTTGCCCTCGGCGATCGCGACGAGCACGTTCCGCACCCCCTGCATGAACGGCGCGGCGGGCTCGACCCCGAGCTCCTCGAGGCCCGGAATCGGGTTGCCGTACGGCGAGTGGGTGGGATTGCCGAGGATCTCGACGAGGCGCCGCTCGACCTGCTCGCTCATGACGTGCTCCCAGCGGCAGGCCTCGTCGTGCACGTACTCCCAGTCGAGCCCGATCACGTCGGCGAGGAGCCGCTCGGCGAGCCGGTGCTTGCGCATGACGTGCACGGCCTTGCTGCGCCCGGCGGAGGTGAGCTCGAGGTGGCGGTCGCCGGAGACGACCACGAGCCCGTCCCGTTCCATGCGCGCGACGGTCTGCGACACGGTGGGCCCGGAGTGCCCGATGCGCTCGGAGATGCGCGCGCGCAGCGGCACGATCCCCTCCTCCTCGAGGTCGAGGATGGTGCGCAGGTACATCTCGGTCGTGTCGATGAGATCCGTCAACTCACTCCTCCTCGGCCGTGCGGCGCGTCCAACCGACAAGCCTACTGTCCCCCGCCGACCTCGGCCCGGCCGGGAGCCGACGCCGGAGTGGACGCCGGAGTGGACGCCGCGACGGCTCGCGACCGCGTCATCCGCCGCCATGGCGAACGGGTCGCGCCGTAGGATCGGAGGCATGCCTGAGCTCGTGATCCCCTCGTCGCTCCTGCCCGCCGACGGCCGATTCGGCTGCGGCCCGTCGAAGGTGCGGCCCGAGCAGCTCGCGCACCTCGCCGAGGTCGGCCCGCGCCTCCTCGGCACCTCGCACCGCCAGGCCCCCGTGAAGCAGCTCGTCGGCCGCATCCGCCGGGGCATCGCCGACCTGTACTCGCTGCCCGACGGCTACGAGGTCGTGCTCGGCAACGGCGGGTCGACCGCGTTCTGGGATGCCGCGGCGTTCGGCCTCATCGAGCGTCGCGCGCAGCTCGCCTCGTTCGGCGAGTTCGGCGCGAAGTTCGCGAAGGCCGCGGCCGCGCCGTGGCTCGAGGCACCCGACGTGCGGAAGGCCGAGCCCGGCTCGCGCGCCGACGTCGAGCCGGTCGAGGGCGTCGACGTCTACGGCTGGCCGCAGAACGAGACCTCGACGGGAGTGCAGGCGCCGGTGCGCCGCGTGCACGGCGACGCGGGCGCGCTCACGGTGATCGACGCCACGAGCGCCGCCGGCGGCGTGCTGGTCGATCCGGCCGAGTTCGACGTCCTCTACTTCGCCCCGCAGAAGAACTTCGCCTCCGACGGCGGCATCTGGTTCGCGATCATGTCGCCCGCCGCGATCGAGCGCGTCGAGCGGGTCGCAGCTTCGGACCGCTACATCCCCGAGTTCCTCTCGCTGAAGAACGCGGTCGACAATTCGCGCCTCGACCAGACCCTCAACACCCCCGCGCTCGCGACCCTGCTGCTGCTCGAGAGCCAGCTCGAGTGGATGAACGCGTCGGGCGGGCTCGCCTGGGCCGACGCGCGGACCCGCGAGTCGTCGGGCGTGCTCTACGACTGGGCGGAGTCCCACGACGTCGCCACGCCGTTCGTCGCCGACCCGGCGCACCGATCGCAGGTCGTCGTCACGATCGACTTCGACGCGTCGACGGATGCCGCGGCGCTGGCGAAGACGCTTCGGGCCAACGGCATCGTCGACACCGAGCCGTATCGCAAGCTCGGCCGCAACCAGCTGCGCGTCGCGACGTTCACCGCGATCGAGCCCGACGACGTCCGCGCGCTCACCGCGTCGCTCGACTGGGTGCTCGAGCAGGCCCGATAGGGTGACGGCCATGCGGCTGTGGCTCTCGGACTCCGAGCGGCGCCCCGATCCGGCGCCCGCACGGACCGACGCGCGCAAGGCGCTGCTCGTCGGCACCGCGGCGTGGCTCGTCGCGCTCGTGGTGTCGATCGCGCTGCGCGAGCCGCTCGCCGACGCCGGGTTCGACTGGTTCACGACCGCGGCCGCGATCGGCGTCGTCCTCGGCGTGATCGGGCTCGTCGTGGTCCAGCTGCGGCGTCGCCGCCGCGAGCCGGACTGAGCCGGCGAGGCTACTCCTCGTCGTCCTCGTCGTCGTCCTGCTCGAGGTCGGCCTCGTCCTCGTCGTCGGATCCGTCCGCGTCGGCGTCCAGCGCGTCGATGTCGATGCCGTCGAAGACGTCGTCGGTGTCGCCGTCGTCCCCGAACTCCTCGGTCGACTCGTCGTCGTCCTCGTCGCCCTCGTCGAACTCGTCGTCGGCCTCGTCGCCCTCGAGGACCTCGCCGTCGGCGTCGAGCTCGTCCTCGTCGCCGGCCTCCTCGTCGCCGGATTCGGCGGCCGCGGCCGCGGCGGCCGCCTGGGCGGCGCGGTAGTCCGCCAGGCGCTCGGACCATGGCACCCACTCGGGTGCGAGCAGCGCCCGCTCGCCGGGCATCAGCTCGGTCTCGAGCACGGTCGGCTCCTCGCCCTCGACGCGCGCGAGCGTCACGCTCCAGTGCCATCCGGGATAGCCGGACAGGTCGGAGGCGAAGTGCAACGACAGGGCGTGCTCGCCCTCGACCACGTGCCCGATCAACGACCCGACGGTCTCGGGCGCGGTCACCTCGAGCAGCGCTCGCTGGGCGAGCGCCACCGAACCGAGGAGGACCTCGTCGGCCGGGGGCGGCGGCGCCGTCTCGACGGGCTCCGCGGATCCGACGGACTCCGCGCCCTCGACCGGCTCGATCGGCTCGACGGACTCCGCGGTCTCGACCGACTCCGCGG
>DASTQT010000054.1:0-4222 GCA_035761605.1 Agromyces sp.
ACGCGCTGGGTGATCCACACCGTCGGCCCGGTCTACAGCGCGTCGGAGGACCGGTCGGAGCTGCTGGCGTCCTGTTACCGCGAGTCGCTGCGCGTGGCCGACGAGCTGGGAGCGGAGACCGTCGCGTTCCCGGCGGTGTCGGCGGGCATCTACGGCTGGCCGGCCGACGACGCCGCGGAGGTCGCGCTCGGCACGTCGGCCGAGGCGACCGACGTGCCCGCGCTCGTGCGGTTCGTGCTGTACTCGTCGGACATGCACCGCACGTTCGCCGACGCGGCGCGCCGGCTCGGCATCGACGCCGAGGTCGTGGACTGATCAGGTGCCCGGCGCGGTCGTCGCGATCCACGCGTCGAGGTCGCTCGGCTGGTCGGTGATGATGCCGTCGACGCCGAGCGCACGCACCTGCTCCCACGTGTCCTGCGTGTTGAGGGTGTAGCAGAGCACCGCGATGCCCGCCGCATGCGCGAGGTCGACCGCGTCGGGTGCGGCGGTGACGGATGCCGCGGTGGTGCCGAACCCGATCACCCCGAGCTGTTCGGCGAGCGGCACCGGATCGGCCGGCAGTTCGCGGATGAGCATGATCCGCGGCGTCGTCGGCGAGACGCGCTGCACGGACTGGAGCGTCTCGATGCTGAAGCTCTGCAGAACGACTCGGCCGCGCAGGCCGTGGCGTTCCACGAGGTCGACGACGCGCCGCACCTCCTCGGGCGTCCATGCGGCCTTCAGCTCGACGAGCGCGCGGGCGTCGTCGCGCTCGGCGAGCGCGACGAGGAACTCGTCGAGCGTCGGAACGCGCTCCCCGGCCCAGTCGCTCGAGTACCAGGCCCCGACGTCGAGGCGCCGGACGTCGTCGTGGTCGAGGTCCTCGATGCGTCCGTCGCGCCCGGCGACGCGCTCGAGGTCGGTGTCGTGGAAGAGCACGGGCACGCCGTCGCGCGTGAGGCGCACATCGGTCTCGACGTACGCCAGTTCGTCCAGGGCGAGCTCGAGCGCGGGCATCGTGTTCTCGGGCGCCATCGACCGGTCGCCCCGGTGGCCGATGATCGCGGCGGCGTCGCCCGGCTGGCGCAGCGCGCCGAACACGTCGATGGCGTACACGTCGGTCGGCATCGAGACGGTCCAGAGCAGCGCGGCGGTCGCGGCGGCGCCGGCCGTGGCGAGCGCGATGCGCACGGGCGGGCGCGGGGGTCGGAGCAGGCGGGAACGGGGGCGGACGAGGGGCGCTCGGGCGGGCGCGGTCGCCGGGTCGACCGCGTCGGGGGCATGACGCACGGGTTGGGCCTTCCTGCGGACCCGCGCGCCGTCGCGCGGACCGTGCAGGTCACTCTAGCAACGCCGTTACCGTTTCGTTACCTATTTCGAGCGGATGCCGCGGCCTCCGCCTCGGCGGTGATGCGGTTGGCCATGCCCGCGAACACGATGCCGTGGAACGGGAACACCGCCCACCAGTAGAGCCGCCCCGCGAGCCCCTTCGGGAAGAACACCGCACGCTGCCGGTACGTGGAGCCCGCACCGTCCGGCTCACCCGACATCTCGAGCCACGCACGCCCCGGCACCCGCATCTCCGCGCGGAGGCGGAGGAACCTCGGGCGCTCGATCGCCTCCACCCGCCAGAAGTCGACCGCATCGCCGGGATGCAGCGTGTCGGGGTCGCGCCGGCCACGACGCAGGCCCACGCCGCCGAACAGCTTGTCGAGCCATCCCCGGATCGCCCAGGCCAGTGGGAACGAGTACCAGCCGTTCTCACCGCCGACGCCCTCGATCACCGCCCACAGCGCATCGACCGGAGCCGTCGAGCGCCGCTCGCGCCGATCCACGAACACCGTGTGGCCCGCCCAGTCGGGGTCGCTCGGCAGCGGATCGCTCGGCGCGCCGGCGACCTCGGCGTTGCGCCAGCTCGTCTCGACCTCGCCGAGGCGCTCCTTCTCGAGCGCGAGGCGCACCGAACGGCGGTAGCCCACGAGTCCCTCGGGCGGCGGCGGGATGACCGTGTCGATGTCGTGCTCGCGCATCACGCAGTCGAACTGGAGCGACTCGATGATCGGCACCGCGAGCCGCCGCGGGATCGGCGTCACGAGGTTCACCCACTGCCCCGCGAGCCACGGCGTGAGCACCGGGAGCGCGGCGATCGGCCGTTGCCGGAGGCCCGCCTCGACCGCGTAGCCGTTCATGAGCTGGCCGTAGCGCAGCACGTCGGGCCCGCCGATGTCGAACGCGCGATTCACGTCGGGCGGGGCGTCCGCGGCGCGGATCAGGTAGTGCAGCACGTCGCGCACCGCGATCGGCTGGATGAAGTTGCGAACCCATCGCGGCGCCGGCATGTACGGCAGCACCTCGGTGAGATGGCGGATCATCTCGAACGACGTCGAGCCCGATCCGATGATCACGCCCGCCTGCAGCACGATCGTCGGCACGCCCGAGGCGAGCAGGATCTCGCCCACGCGCACACGGGATCGCAGGTGCCGCGACAGCGCCGCGCCATCCGGATGCAGGCCGCCGAGGTAGACGATGCGCCGCACGCCGTTCGCCCTCGCCGCGGTCGCGACGTTGCGCGCGATGCGCTCCTCGACGTCGGCGAAGTCGCCGCGCCCGCCCATGGAGTGCACGAGGTAGTAGACGACGTCGACGTCACGGGCCGCGCGGTCGACCGCCTCGGCATCCGTCAAGTCGCCCTCGACCACGTCGACGTCACCGGCCCACGGGATGTCGCGCAGTCGCTCGGGCCGGCGGACGATCACGCGGACGTCGTGGCCGGCCTCGGTGAGCCGCGGGACCAGCCGCCCGCCGATGTAGCCGGTCGCGCCGGTCACGAGGATGCGCATGGCCCGACCCTAGCCCGCGAGACGCGGGCCGGGCCGGGCCGTGGCTGTGAATGCTCCGAGCGAGCCTGTCAGCGCAGGCTCTTGGTATGCCAGACCGTCTTCGTCTCGGTGAACGCGGCGATGCGGTCGAGCGTGGGCGCCGCGGCGTCCGGGCCCTGCTCCGGACGCAGCACGCGCTTGAGGGTGTCGGCGGCCGCGATCTCGAGGTCGACCCAGTCGAGCGCGCCGCCGCCGACGAGGTCGAGCGCGTTGACGTCGGCGTGGCTTGCGAGCCACGGCGCGATCTCGGCGGGAGACCCGGTGAGCACGTTGACGACGCCCTTCGGCACGTCGCTCGTGGCCAGCACCTCGGCCAGCGAGATCGCCGACAGCGGGTACCGCTCGCTCGCGACCACGATGACCGAGTTGCCGGCGACGAGCGGCGGCGCGATCGCGGAGACGAGGCCGACGAGCGAGGAGTCCTGCGGCGCCACGATCGCGACGACGCCGGTCGGCTCGGGCACCGAGATGTTGAAGTACGGACCCGCGACGGGGTTGGCGCCGCCGGCGACCTGCGCGAACTTGTCGGCCCAGCCGGCGTACCAGACCCAGCGGTCGATGGCCTCGTCGACCTGCGCGGTCGCCTGGGCGCGGGTCGCGCCCTCGGCGTCCTCGATCTCGGCGACGAACTGGGCGCGACGCCCTTCGAGGAGTTCGGCGATGCGGTAGAGCACCTGGCCGCGGTTGTACGCGGTGGCGCCCGACCAGCTGCCGACCGCCGCGCGGGCGGCGACCACGGCGTCGCGGGCGTCCTTGCGCGAGGCCTTCGCGGCATTGGCGAGGAACGCGCCGTCGGCCTTCAGCACCTCGTAGGTGCGACCCGACTCGCTGCGCGGGAACGCGCCGCCGATGAACAGCTTGTAGGTCTTCGGCACGGCGAGGCGGCTCACTTCGCGGCTCCCTTCTTCGCGGGGCGGGCGGTTCGGCGCTTCGTGGATCGAGCAGGCCGCTCCGCGGCCGTATCGAGATCCGCGGACGCCGACGCGCCGGTCTCGAGACGGCGCTGCGCGCCTCCTCGACCACCGGACACCGCGGGGGCGAGGTACGCGCCGAGTCCGTGCCGGCCGCCCTCGCGACCGTAGCCGGACTCCTTGTAGCCGCCGAACGGGCTGGCCGGGTCGAACCGGTTGAACGTGTTCGCCCAGATCACGCCAGCGCGAAGCTGGTCGGCGACCGCGAGGATGCGGCTGCCCTTGTCGGTCCAGATGCCCGCCGAGAGACCGTACGGCGTGTTGTTCGCCTTGGCGATCGCCTCCTGCGGCGTGCGGAACGTGAGCACCGACAGCACCGGTCCGAAGATCTCCTCGCGCGCGACGCGGTGGGAGGTCTGCACGTTGGTGAAGATCGTCGGCGCGTACCAG
>DASTQT010000055.1:0-4562 GCA_035761605.1 Agromyces sp.
GAGCGTGTCGCGCCGCAACGACGCCGGCGCCGTCGACCCGAGCGGCTTGCGCCCGCCGGCCTCATCCTGCTCAGCCTGGTGCCGATCCTCGCGGGCGCGTTCCGCCTCACGCAGCTGACGACCGGTGCGACCGTGACCCCCGAGAATGCGCGGTTCTTCGACTCGCCCGTGCCGGTGATCGTGCACATCGTGGCGTCGAGCACGTTCCTCCTGCTCGGGGCGCTGCAGTTCGCGCCATCCCTGCGTCGCCGTCGCTGGCACCGCCGCGCCGGGCGCGTACTGGCGCCGGCCGGCCTGCTGTCGGCGCTGTCGGGCATGTGGATGGCGGTGTTCTACGACCTGCCCGCGACGAACGGGCCCGTCCTGCTCGGGATGCGCCTGCTGTTCGGCGCCGCGATGGCGGCGGGCATCGTGCTCGCGTTCGTCGCGATCCGCCGCGGCGACGTGACGACGCACAGCGCGTGGATGACGCGGGCGTACGCGATCGGGCTCGGCGCCGGCACGCAGGTGTTCACGTTCCTGCCGTGGACGCTGTTCTTCGGCGCGCCCGGCCAGGCCGTGAACGCCGTGCTCATGGGCGCCGGCTGGGTGATCAACCTCGCCGTCGCCGAGGTCGTGATCCGCAGGAGGGCGCGGCGGCGTGCGCCCCTATCATGAGGGCATGACGAGCCCCGTCCGCGCGGTGTGGGACGCGCCGGCGGCGGTTCCCCCGCCGCCGCGGCGGGTGTGGCGGGACTGGGCGCTCGTCGCGGTGCTGCCGCCGCTCGCGCTGCTCGAGGCGGCGGTCAGGCCGGATGTGCCGTGGCGCTGGCTCTGGGCGGTCGTGCTCGTCGTGCTCGTGCCGACGCTGCTGTGGCGGCGCATCCGCCCGTTCACGATGCTCGCGATCGCCTTCGCGGTCGGGACGATCGTGGGCGTCGTCGTCGGCGGCGACCCGCAACTGTTCACGACCGTGTACTTCCTGATCCTGCTCTACGCGGTGATGCGCTGGGGCTCGGGCCGCGCGATGCTCGGCGGCGCGGCGATCGTGCTCGCGGGCGTGCTGGTGCCGCTCGCATTCGACCCGCCGGAACTCACCGACGTGATCGGCGCGCTCGCCGTGGTGGTCACGACGATCACGCTCGGCGTCGCGTTCCGGTGGCGGGCCGGGGCGCGGGCGCGGGAGCTCGAAGGCGTGCGGCTGCTCGAGCGCGAGCAGCTCGCGCGCGACCTGCACGACACGGTCGCGCACCACGTGTCGGCGATCGCGATCCAGGCCCAGGCGGGCACGGCGGTGGCGCCGCACGATCCGTCGGCCGCGGCGGAGGCGCTGCGCGTGATCGAGGGCGAGGCGTCGCGCACGCTCGACGAGATGCGGTCGATGGTGCGGGTGCTCCGGCGGGCGGATGCCGCGGAGCTGGCGCCGACGCCGGGCGTCGCCGATGTGCGGCGGCTCGCGCGGGCGGGCGGCGGCGAGGAGGTCGCGGTCGACGTCCGCGTCGACGGCGATGGCGACGCCGAAGCGCTGCCTCCGCCGGTCGGCGCGGCGGTGTTCCGCATCGCGCAGGAGGCGGTGACGAACGCGCGCCGGCACGCGCGCGGCGCCACGCGGGTCGACGTGCGCGTGCGGGTGGACGCAGAGGGCGTGCGGCTCGAGGTTCGCGACGACGGCGAGGCCGCGGCATCCGCTGCACCCGGGTACGGCGTGACCGGGATGGTCGAGCGCGCCGCGCTGCTCGGTGGCACGTGTTCGGCCGGCCCGGTTGCCGGTGACGCAGGCGGCGCGAGCGGCTGGGTCGTGACGGCCGTGCTGCCACGGGCGGGATGGTCGACGTGAGCGTGCGCGTGCTCGTCGCCGACGACCAGGACCTCGTACGCGCGGGCCTGCGGATGATCCTGAACGCGCAGCCCGACATCGAGGTGGTGGGCGAGGCGGCCGACGGGGCCGAGGCCGTGGCGCTGGCCCGCAACATCCGGCCCGATGTGTGCCTGCTCGACATCCGGATGCCGCGGCTCGACGGCCTCGAGGCGACTCGGCTGCTGGCAGGGCCGGATGTCGCCGACCCGATGCCCGTCGTCGTGATCACGACGTTCGACCTCGACGAGTACGTGTACGGGGCGCTACGCGCGGGCGCGCGCGGGTTCCTGCTGAAGAACGCGGGGCCGACCCTGCTCGCCGAGGCCATCCACGCGGCCGCGCGCGGCGATGCGCTCATCGACCCGAACGTGACGGTGCGCCTGATCGAGGCGTTCGCGGGGTCGGCGCCGGCGCCGCCCGCTCCCCCGGCGTCGCCGCTCACCGACCGCGAGGAGGACGTGCTCGCGGCCGTCGCGCGCGGCCTCGGCAACGACGAGATCGGCCGCGAGCTGCACATCTCCCTCAGCACGGTGAAGACGCACCTCGCGAGCCTCATGGCGAAGGTCGGCGTGCGCAACCGCGTGGAACTGGCGATCTGGGCGCACGAGCGCGGCCGGGCGCGGCGCTGAGCCCTACCCCTCCTTGAGCGGGAGCAGCTCGCCGCCCGTCTGGTCGGTCGGGCAGTACTGGGCGGTCGTGCTCGCGAACGAGAAGTCGCGGATGGTGTCGCCGCACACCGGGCAAGGCTCGCCCGCGCGACCGTGCACACGCATGGCGGCGACCTTCGCCGCCTTCTGCTGATCGATCGGGATGCCGCGGCGCGCCTCGATCGCGGAGGTGATCACGCCGACCGTCGCCGTGAACAGCCGGTCGAGCTCATCGGCGCTCAGCGTCGACGCGTGCACGACCGGGGAGATCTTGGCGGTGTGGAGGATCTCGTCGGAGTAGGCGTTGCCGATCCCCGCGACGGACTCCTGTTCCTGCAGCACGGCCTTCACCTGCTTGCGGCGGCCGACGAACGCGCGGTCGAAGTCGGCACGCGTGAAGTCCGGCGACCCCGGGTCGGGACCGAGCTTGGCGACCGCGGGTACCTCCGACGGGTCGTCGACGACCCAGCAGCCGAGCGACACGAAGTCGCCGGCGTCGGTGAGCTCGAGCGCCGGGCCGTCGTCGAACTCGAACACGACGAGGGCGGGCGGCGGCGGCTCGGTGCCATCCGTCGCCGCGCCCGCTGCGTCGCCGGCGTCATCGGCCCATCGCGCCCAGCCGTGCCGGCCGAGCGAGATCACGAGGTGCTCCGACCCGTCGAGATCCAGGTCGATCAGCTTGCCGTGTCGTGTCGCTCCGACGACGCGTTCACCGGTGATCGAGGTCAGCGGTCGTGCGCGCGTCTTCGTCACGCGGAACTCGATGACGTCGACATCCCTGATCGCTCGGCCCGCGAGCCGCGAGCCGAGCTCGTCGGCGAGCGCCTGGACCTCCGGTGATTCCGGCATGCCCCCAGCATCGCACGACCGCCACGAGGTCGTCACTCAACCCCGAGTGACCTTCGTCACCGGCGTCGTGATCGCCCCGGCGTAGCGTGCGAGGCCTGAGAGGCGCGTGCAGCGACGAAAGGGGATCGCGATGAAGGTACTGGTCGCCTACGCGAGCAAGTACGGCGCGACGGAGGGCATCGCACGACGAATCGGCGAGACGCTGACGAAGGCCGGGCTGGAGGTCGTCGTCGCGAGATGCAAGACCGTGGCCGAGGCATCCGGCTACGACGCCTACGTCGTCGGCTCGGCCACCTACGAGTTCAACTGGCGCAAGGCCGCCCGGAAATTCGTCGAGGACAACGCCGAGGTGCTGGCCGCGAAGCCGACCTGGCTGTTCGCGAGCGGCCCGGTCGGCACCGAGAAGGTGGACAAGGACGGCAACGACGTGCTCAAGGGCGCGGAACCCAAGCAGTTCGCGAAGTACGACGACCTCATCCACCCGCGTGGCACGCAGGTGTTCTGGGGCGCATACGACCACGACAAGATCCGTGGCGCGGACCGGCTGGTCGTGTGGCTGCCCGGGATCCGCGACCTCATGGTCGAGGGCGATTACCGCGAGTGGGACGTCATCGACGCATGGGCGGCGGGCATCGCCGCGGAGTTGCAGCGCGCCGGCACTGCTCCGTGACGCGCGCCCGCGTGGATCTCGGGCCCTCGCCGCCCGGGGTACCGACAGCGATGAGGCGGGTCTCGACGTCCGGCGCAGCCTCGCGCAGGTCGCGCATCGCCTGACGCGCGACGAGACCGCCGCGCGAATGCGCGACGAAGAGCACGCGCTTCACCCCGGCCGACTGGATGCCCGCGACCAGCGCATCGGCGTTGTCGGGGATGGTGTTCCAGGTGTCGTGCTCGAATCGGAGGATCGGCCCGCGCCCGTCGAGGTCGACCGCGAGGGATCGCGCCATCGGGACGGCGCAGCCCATGGTGCCGTGGATCGCGATGATCGCGTCCGTTCCCATGGCTCCGGATGCCACGTCGCCGAGCTCGGGGCACTCCTCCGCCGTGGTTCGCTCGAGTTCGAGATCGTCGAACACCGCTCGCTCGACCCGACCCCGGAACCACGGGTCGCGCTCCGGCCGCTGCATGTTGCGGTTCACGGTCATCGCGAGTCGGCCGACCAGGTACGCGGCTCCCTCCACGAGGCCGAGCCCGATCTCGAAGAGCCGGCCGCGTTCCGTGGTGACGCC
>DASTQT010000056.1:0-2010 GCA_035761605.1 Agromyces sp.
CAGCGGCTTGCCGAGATGGGCGAGCACGTCCTCTTTGTACGCGCGAAGCTCGCTGTCGTCGCGCTCGACGACCGGGTACTCGGTCTCGGGTCGGCGCGTCGGGTCGGTGGTGATGGGTCGTCCCTCGGCGATCCACTTGTCGCGTCCGCCGTCGAGCAGGCGCACGTCCTCGTGGCCGAAGAGCGTGAACACCCACAGGGCGTAGGCGGCCCACCAATTGTTCTTGTCGCCGTAGATGACGACGGTGGTATCGCGCGAGATGCCCTTCGAGCCGACGAGCGCGGCGAAGTGCTCGCCGTCGAGGTAGTCGCGCACGACGGGGTCGTTGAGCTCGGTGTGCCAGTCGACCTTGACCGCGCCGGGGATGTGGCCGGTCTC
Source organism: Agromyces sp. (assembly GCA_035761605.1). Lineage (GTDB taxonomy): Bacteria > Actinomycetota > Actinomycetes > Actinomycetales > Microbacteriaceae > Agromyces. Next base: position 379 of record DASTQT010000056.1, read on the forward strand.
GTACAGCAGCACGTCCTCGTCGGACTCGACGACGACGAGGCCCGGTTGCCCGAGCCGTTCGGCGAGCCAGTCGGTGGTGACGAGCCGCTCGGGGTGGGCGTACTCGGCCAGCTTCGCGGCGGGGTCGGTCTCGACGGGCATCGGTCCTCCTGGGGGTCGCCCGGGTCGGGGCGGGGCGCGGGCTAGGCTGGTCACCTGTCCACCACGAATCTACGCGGCGCGCCGGTCGCCGTCACCGGGCCCGTCACCATGTGCAACACGGGAGCCCCTCGCCGATGACCACTGCAGCGACATCCGCCCTCGAGCGCCTCGTCGATCGGAACCCCTCGATCACGGGCGCGGAGATCGCCTCGGAGCTGGTGCCGCCGCCGCAGTTCGAGCACGCGTCGTTCGAGTCGTACCGGCCCGACCCCGACTTCCCGTCGCAGCAGGCCGCGCTCGACCGGCTCAAGGAGTTCGCCGGCGCCTGGCGCGCGGCGCAGCGCCCGGGCGGCTTCTTCTCGCGGAAGCGGCCAGCGCGCATCGAACTGCCCGGCGTCTACCTCGACGGCGGGTTCGGCGTCGGCAAGACGCACCTCCTGGCCGCGCTCTGGCATGTCGCGCACGGCCCGAAGTACTTCGGCACGTTCATCGAGTACACGGCGCTCGTCGGCGCGCTGGGCTATGCGCAGGCCGTCGAGCTGCTGCGCGGCGCCCGGCTGGTCTGCATCGACGAGTTCGAGCTCGACGACCCGGGCGACACCATGCTCATGACCCGGTTCCTCGGCGAGCTCATGGCCGGGGGCACCCGCGTCGCGGCGACCTCGAACACGCCGCCGAACGCGCTCGGCGAGGGGCGGTTCGCGGCTGCGGACTTCCTCCGCGAGATCCACGCGCTGTCGTCCAACTTCGAGACCCTCCGGATCGACGGCCTGGACTACCGCCGCCGCGACACCGAGGGCCACGCCGAGGGGCACGGCGACGACGCGGCCGTCGAGCACGCGGCATCCGCCCTCGCCGGCCGAGGGCACCGCGTGTCGCTCGACTCGTTCGACGCGCTCATCGCGCACCTGGCCACCGTGCACCCGTCGAAGTACATCAAGCTCATCGACGGCCTCGAGATCATCGCCCTCACCGGCGTGCACGAACTCACCGACCAGAACGCGGCCCTGCGGCTCGTCGCGTTCATCGACCGCGTCTACGACGCCGAGGTCCCGATCGTCGCGAGCGGGGTGCCGCTCGACTCGGTGTTCGGAGGCGACATGCTCTCGGGCGGATACCGCAAGAAGTACCTCCGCTCGATGTCCCGCATGATCGCGCTCACGACCGGTGAGCTTCCGCCGCACGACTGATCGCCGACGGCGCCCCTGCCGGGTCGCCGAGCCGGTACTTCACACCCGATCCTCCGGTCTGCGAAACACGTTGTTTACCTCGTGGCGAACGCCGTAACGACCTCGAAACATCCGACGCCGCGTTCGGAAACGTCCACTCAAGAAACTGGTCAGCACCTGCCCCCCCAGATTCTTTGAGAGAGGTTCGACATGGATCAAGGCAACACCGCGTTCCTGCTGATCGCGGCAGCCCTCGTCCTGCTGATGACCCCCGGACTCGCGTTCTTCTACGGCGGCCTCGTCAAGGCCAAGAGCGTGATCA
>DASTQT010000057.1:0-4612 GCA_035761605.1 Agromyces sp.
CGCCGCGCCGCCCGTGCACCGCTTCGAGGCGACCGGCGACTCGTCGACCGCGTTCCTCGACCTCGCCCACCGCCTCAACGGCCCCGACATCCCGAGCGTCGAGCTCGTGCAGACCGGCGCCCTCACGCTTCCCGGCCCCCGCGCACGCGGCGCGGCCGGCCCCGCCGCATCCGTCACCGACAGGAGATCCCAGTGACCGACACCGCCACCCCCGCTCCCGCCCCCGCGGACCTGCGCGCCGACGGCCGCACGCCCGACGCGCTGCGCGACGTCGTCATCGAGCGCGGCTGGAGCGCCCACGCCGAGGGCAGCGCCCTGATCTCGTTCGGGAACACCACGGTGCTGTGCACGGCGAGCTTCACGAACGGCGTGCCGCGCTGGATGACCGGCAAGGGCTCGGGCTGGATCACCGCCGAGTACGCGATGCTGCCGCGCTCCACCAACACGCGCAACGACCGCGAGTCGGTCAAGGGCCGCATCGGCGGCCGCACGCACGAGATCAGCCGCCTCATCGGCCGGAGCCTGCGCGCCGTGGTCGACATGAAGTCGCTCGGCGAGAACACCATCCAGATCGACTGCGACGTGCTGCAGGCCGACGGCGGCACGCGCACCGCCGCCATCACCGGCGCGTACGTCGCGCTCGCCGACGCGATCGAGTGGGCGCGCGGCAAGCGGTTCATCGGGCAGAAGGCGACGCCGCTCATCGACACGGTCTCGGCCGTGTCGGTCGGCATCATCGACGGCACCCCCATGCTCGACCTCGCCTACGTCGAGGACGTGCGCGCCGAGACCGACATGAACGTCGTCGCGACCGGCCGGGGGCACTTCGTCGAGGTGCAGGGCACCGCCGAGGGCGCGCCGTTCGACCGCCGCGAGCTCGACGCGCTGCTCGACCTCGCGCTCGCCGGCACCACCGAGCTCACCGCGATCCAGCGGGCCGTGCTCGAGACGGCGCTGCCCGGCCGCGGCGAGTGAGCGGGGGCGAACGGATGCCGCAGCCGCTCGAGGTCGTCCTCGCCACGCACAACGCGCACAAGGTCGCCGAGTTCCAGCACATCCTCGGCGAGCACGTGCCGGGCATCACGGTGCTGCCCTATGACGGGCCCGAGCCCGTCGAGGACGGCACGTCGTTCGACGAGAACGCCTTCATCAAGGCGCGTGCCGCGGCATCCCACACCGGTCGCATCGCGCTCGCCGACGACTCGGGGATCGCGGTCGACGTCATGGGCGGAGCGCCGGGCATCTTCTCGGCCCGTTGGGCCGGACCGGGTCGCGGCGCCGAGGCCAACCTCGAGCTGCTGCTGGCCCAACTCGGCGACATCCGCCACCCGCACCGCACCGCGCACTTCCACTGCACCATCGCGCTGGTGGTGCCGGCTGCCACGGGTGGGGCGCCCTACGAGTTCGCTGCCGTCGGCACATGGCCGGGCCGCATCGCGACCGAGCGCGCGGGTGTCAACGGATTCGGCTACGACCCGATCTTCCTGCCCGACGGCTTCGACGTCTCGGCGGCCGAGCTCGCGCCCGAGGTGAAGAACGCGCACAGCCACCGCTCGCGCGCATTCCGGGCGCTGATGCCCGAGCTCGACCGGCTGCTCTAGCCCGACAGGAGCGCGTTCAGGTCGCCGACCGGGCCGAGGTGGCGCAGCTTCTCGGGGTTCAGCTGGTTGCCGATCACCGACACCCTGCCGCCGTCCGCGTGCACCATCAGCACGCTGAGCGTGGCGCCGTCGGCAGCGCTGACCCGCAGCGCGGCCTCGCCGTTCGCCGACATGCGGTCCATCCGCACGTGCATGCCCGCGCCGCGGCGCACGAGTCCGGCGAGGAACCGGGCGACCGCGACGGCTCCGAGCAGCGGATGCGTGATGGCGGGCGCCTTGCCGCCGCCGTCGCCATAGAACACGACGTCGTCGGCCAGCAGCGCGGCGAGCGCGTCGACGTCGCCGGCGCCGAGCGCGGCGAAGAAGGAGTCGAGCAGGGCGGCGTCGCGTGCGGCATCCGCCTCGAATCGCGGGCGCGCGTCGGCGATGCGCGCCCGAGCTCGGTGCATGACCTGCCGGCAGGCCGGCTCGTCGCGTTCGACGATGGCGGCGATGGCGGCGTAGTCGAGGTCGAAGACCTCGCGGAGCAGGAACACCGCACGCTCGACCGGTCCGAGTCGCTCGAGCACCGCGAGGAACGCGAACGAGAGCGTCTCGTCGCGCTCGACGTGGTGGGCGGGGTCGGCGTCATCGTCGGGCAGCGGCTCGGGCAGCCACGCGCCCGTGTAGACCTCGCGCGTGCGTCGTGCCGAGCGCAGCGCGTCGATCGCCAGGCGCGTGGCGACCGTCGATGCATAGGCCTCGGGCCGTTCGATGACGTCGCCCGCGAGCGCGCGCTCGTGGAGGCGCAGGTAGGCGTCCTGCACGACATCCTCGGCCTCGGTCACGCTGCCGAGCATGCGGTAGGCGATCGAGAACATGAGCGGCCGGAGTTCGCCGAGCTCCGCGGTCGAGGCGGGCATGTTCCGAGCATGGCACACGCGGTCCGGGGCGGGTGTCACAGAACACCGCGCTCGTCCGTCGAAGGGGGTGAGAGAAGGGATGAGTCGCATGCGAGTCTTCATCGCCGGTGCCGCGGGCGCCGTGGGATCCAGGTTGGTGCCGCTGCTGGTGGCGGCCGGACACGAGGTGATCGGCACGTCGCGCAGCGCCGAACGCGTCGCGGCGATCGAGGCGGCGGGGGCGCGAGGCGTGGTCATGGACGGACTCGACGCAGCATCCGTCCGCGCGGCCGTGCTCGCCGCCCGCCCCGACGCGATCGTGCACGAGCTGAGCGCGCTCGGCGGCGTCGCGCCCGACCTGAAGCACTTCGACGAACAGTTCGCCGGCACGAACGCGCTCCGCACGCGTGGCACCGACCACCTGCTCGCCGCCGCCCATGAGGCCGGAGTCGGGCGGTTCGTAGCGCAGAGCTTCACCGGCTGGCCGAACGAACGCACCGGCGGTCCGGTGAAGACCGAGGAGGATCAGCTCGACCCCTCGCCGACGGCGGCGTCCCGGCAGACGCTCGACGCGATCCGATACGTCGAGCGGGCGACGACCGACGCCGGGGGCCTCGCACTCCGGTACGGCGGACTCTACGGGCCCGGCAACGTCATCGGTCGGGGCGGGGAGCTGCTCGGCATGGTGCGGGCGCGGAAGCTGCCCGTCGTCGGCGGCGGCACGGGCGTGTGGTCGTTCTGCCACATCGACGATGCCGCATCCGCCACCGCCGCCGCCCTCACCCACGGCGACCCGGGCGTGTACAACATCGTCGACGACGACCCTGCACCCGTCTCGGAGTGGCTGCCCGAACTGGCGCGCATCATCGGCGCGAAACCGCCCTTGCGGATTCCGGCGTGGCTGGCACGACCGCTCATCGGCGAGCACGGCGTCTCGCTCATGACCGAGGTGCGGGGCTCCTCCAACGCGAAGGCGAAGCGCGAACTCGCGTGGGCGCCGCGCTACGCGAGCTGGCGGGACGGATTCCGTACCGGGCTCGGCTGAGCCGACGCCGCTGAAGGTGACCTGCGGGACTCGTCCCACGGTACGAGACCGACCCGCCGGATCGGCACCACGGCCCGATGCCGGCGCCGGCACGACTGCCTACCTTCGACGCATGAACTCCGGAACGGGACGTCCGGCCGGAGCATCCGATTCGAAGGAATGGTCGGTCACCATGATCGAAGCAACCCACCTCACGAAGCGCTTCGGCGCGACGGTCGCCGTCGACGACCTCTCGTTCACCGTGCAGCCCGGCGTCGTCACCGGGTTCCTCGGACCGAACGGCGCGGGCAAGTCCACGACGATGCGCGCCATCGCCGGCCTCGTGCGGCCCACCTCCGGTGCGACCCGCGTGAACGGCCGAGCCGTCGCGGAGCACTCGGCGCCGATCACCGAGCTCGGCACGCTCCTGGGTCCGGGCCTCGCCCACCCCGGCCGCACGGCGCGCGCCCACCTGCTCGCGCTCGCCGCCACGCACGGCCTCGGCCGCACCAGGGTGGACGAGGTGCTCGAGCTCACCGGCATCGAGGCGGTCGGCGGGCGACGTGTCGGCACGTTCTCGATGGGCATGCACCAGCGCCTCGGCCTGGCGGCTGCGCTGCTCGGCGACCCGCAGACGCTGATGCTCGACGAACCCATCAACGGGCTCGACCCCGACGGGATCGTCTGGGTCCGCCGCTTCCTGCGGAGCCTCGCCGCCGAGGGACGGACCGTGTTCCTGTCCTCGCACCTCATGAGCGAGATGGCGCAGACCGCGGACCACCTCATCGTCATCGGACGCGGGAGGCTCATCGCCGACGCGCCGATGGCGGACGTGCTCGCGGGCGTCGGCGCGACGCGCGTCGTCGTCAAGTCGCCCGAGGCCGACCGCCTCGCGGCGGTGCTGGCGGCCCCCGGAGTCGCCGTCACGACCGTCGCCGCCGGTGAGCTGGAGATCACGGGCATCGACGCGGCGACGATCGCCGCGATCGCCCGCGACCACGACGTGCTGCTGCACGAGCTCGCCACCCGCACCGCCTCGCTCGAGGAGGCCTACCTCTCCCTGACGGACTCCGCGCTCGAGTACGCGGCCGTCTCACCCGCGGCAT
>DASTQT010000058.1:0-3541 GCA_035761605.1 Agromyces sp.
TGGCCGGCGCCACGCCGTCGGCTCCGGGCTCGGAATCCTCGTCGTCGCCCACCGGGGTCGCGGCCTCGTCGCGCGTGGTCTCCGCAGCTTCGTCCGCGGCGGCCGGGGCCTCGGCGGCGGACTCGGGCGCCGACGATTCGGACGCCCCCGCGACCTCGGCCGCGGCGTCGGGGGCGGGCGTCGGGCCATCCGTCGCCTCGGGCGGCCCGGCGATCACGCCGAGCGCGTCGTCGGCAGCGCGGGGCACGACCAGGGCTCGTCGCCCGGTGCGACGCGAGCCGAACAGGCCGGTGCGGCGCTTCGACGCCTCGTGGTCGGATGCGTTCGGCGGTGTTCCGTTGTCTTCCACCATCTCTGGTGCACTCCTACGCCGGGTGCGATGGCCGCGCCATCCTGCCCGTACTCCTCAGAGCGATCCTGCGCCGTGCGCGGGATCGCAAATCCTTCACTGCTGCGCCCGGCGGGTGCCGGTGACGCCAAATCTCGCGGTTGCTCCGCGGATGGGATGCGGTGCATCCTCAAAGCCCTCGTTGGCGTCGCACCGGGCGCGGCCCGGGCGACTCCTCCGATTATCGCATGCTCTCCCAGCCCTGCGCGGAATCGGCGTGCCAGAATCGGTGGCATGCCCGATTCCCCCCGCGCGGCGCGGCCGATCGCGTTCGCCGTCTTCCTCGTGATCGCAGGCGGGCTGGGGCTCCTGGCCGCCTTCGAACTGTCGATCGAGAAGATCCTCACGCTGACCGATCCGGGCTACCAGCCGGGGTGCAACGTCGGCGTGCTCGTCGGCTGCAGCGTGAACCTCGCGTCGCAGCAGGGCGCGATCTTCGGGTTCCCGAATCCCTTCATCGGCCTGATGGCGTGGCCGGTGGTGATCACGATCGGGATGGCGCTGCTCGCGCGCGCCCGGTTCGACCGCTGGTTCTGGATCGGCCTCAACGTCGGCGTGACGGGCGCGCTCGCGTTCGTGATCTGGCTCATCGCCCAGAGCATCTACGTGCTCGACGTGCTGTGCCCCTGGTGCATGCTCACGTGGGCGGTCACGATCCCCGTGTTCTGGGCCGTGACCTTCCGGAACCTCCGCGAGGGCGTGTTCACGTCCGACGAGCGGGTTCGCCGCTTCGGCGCCGTCGCGCTGAGCTGGGTGGTCGTGATCACCATCGCCAGCTACGCGGTCGTGGTCGTGCTCGCACAGGTGCACATGGACGCCATCCCGCGCGTGATCCTCGACCTCCAGAACCTGTTCTGATCCCGAACGCGGCGCGGGCGACGGCATCCGTCCTCCGGACCCCGCCGCCCACCGGGCAGGCGTCGCGCGTCAGTCGAACCAGAGCGCGAGCTCGCGCTCGGCCGACTCGACCGAGTCGGAGCCGTGCACGAGGTTCTGCTGGACCTTCAGTCCCCAGTCGCGGCCGAAGTCGCCGCGGATCGTGCCGGGCGCCGCGGTCGTCGGGTCGGTGGTGCCGGCGAGCACGCGGAAGCCCTCGATCACGCGGTTGCCCGCGACACGGGCCGCCACGACCGGGCCGGACTGCATGAATTCGACGAGCGGTTCGTAGAACGGCTTGCCCTCGTGCTCGGCGTAGTGCTTCGCGAGCAGCTCGCGGTCGGCCTGCAGCAGGCGGAGGTCGACCAGGGAGTACCCCTTGGCCTCGATGCGGCGGAGGATCTCGCCGGTGAGGTTTCGGGCGACGCCGTCGGGCTTGATCAGGACGAGGGTCTCTTCGATCGCGGTGGTCATGCCGGTTCCTTTCCTGGTTCGGTTCCCGTGGCGGCCTCCGCCGCCCGGGCGCGGTCGAGGCGTGCGCCGACGACCATGCAGTAGGCCCACATGCCGCCGAAGATCGCGCCGACGAGGTACATCGCGGGGTTGAGCAGGCCCGATGCGAGGACCAGCACCTGCAGCGCCCAGCCGAGGACGTACGCCCACTCGTAGCGCAGGAGCGGGATCGTGACGAGCATCAGCAGGATGAGCACGCCGCCCGCGGCCAGCAGCGCCCACGAGGGGAGGCCGAACGGGCCGCCGTCGTCGCGGGAGAGACCCCAGATCACGAGCGCGCCGAGGAAGACGACGACGATCTCGAACGTGAGCACGATCGAGGCGAGGGTCTGGCGCAGGGAGCGCGCCGGGCGCTCGGGGCGCGCGGGCGGCGTCTGCTCGTCGGGCGCCGGCGCGGCGGCGTCGCTCATCGGCTCCCCCACTCGCGGTCCTCGGCGATCGCCATCGCGTCGCCGACGAGCGTGATCGACCCGGTCACGACGACGCCGCGCTTGTCGCCGCGGGTCGCCCAGTCGCGGGCCTCATCGAGCGCGTCGTCGAGCCGCTCGGCGACGTCGACGCGGTCGGCGCCGACGATCGCGGCGACGGATGCCGCGAGCTCACCGGCCGGCACGGCGCGGTCGGACTCGGACCGCGTCACGAGGAACCGGGCGCCGCTCGGCTCGAGCGCGCGGACGATGCCGCTCGCGTCCTTGTCGCCGAGCACGCCCAACACGACGAGCAGTTCGTCGAAGTCGAAGTACTCGCCGATCGCGTCGACGAGCGCGGTCGCGCCGTGCGGGTTGTGCGCGGCGTCGACGAGCACGGTCGGGTCGGTCGAGATCGGGTGCAGGCGGCCGGGCGAGCTCACCGAGCCGAGGCCCTCCTCGAGCACGTCGTCGGCGAGGCGCACGGCGCCGCCGAGGAACGACTCGACGGCCGCGACCGCGAGGGCGGCGTTCTCGGCCTGGTGCCGCCCGTACAGCGGGAGCGCGAGGTCGCGGTACTCCCCCGCGAGACCTCGGATGGAGACGAGCTGGCCGCCGACGGCGACCCGGGAGTCGAGCACCGCGAACGCGCCGCCCTCGACGGCCACCGTGGCATCCTTCGCCGCGGCGACCTCGTGGAGGACCTCGAGCGCCTCAGGCGCCTGGAATGCGGTCACGACCGCGGCGCCGTGCTTGATGATGCCGGCCTTGGTGCGGGCGATCTCGGTGACCGTGCGTCCGAGCCGGGACTCGTGGTCGAGCGCGATCGGCGTGAACACGGCGACCTGGCCGTCGGCGACGTTCGTGGAGTCCCACTCGCCGCCCATGCCGACCTCGAGCACGACGACGTCGACGGGCGCGTCGGCGAACGCAGCGAACGCGAGCACCGTGAGGGCCTCGAAGAAGGTCAGCGGCTCATCGCCGCGCGCACCGAGCTCGGCGTCGACGATGTCGACGAACGGCGCGATCTCGTCCCAGATGCGGGCCACGGCCTCGTCCCCGATCGGCTCGCCGTCGATGCGGATGCGCTCCGTGAAGCGCACGAGGTGCGGGCTCGTGAGCAGCCCGGTGCGCAGTCCCCCTGCGCGCAGGATGCTCTCGATCATGCGGCTCGTCGAGGTCTTGCCGTTCGTTCCGGTGACGTGCACCACCCGGTAGGTCTTCTGCGGGTCGTCGAGCAGCTCGAGCACGCGGCGCGTGCGCTCGACGCGCGGCTGCACCCAGCGTTCGCCCTGGCGCTCGAGCAGAGCGGCGTAGACCGCGTCGGCGCGCGCGGTGTCGCGATCTGTCATGCGGA
>DASTQT010000059.1:0-4619 GCA_035761605.1 Agromyces sp.
CGGTCGCTGCGCAGCACGAGGGCGTCGGGCTGGATACCGATCGATCGCAGCGCCGCGACCGAGTGCTGGGTGGGCTTGGTCTTCTGCTCGCCGGAGGCGCCCATGAACGGCACGAGCGAGACGTGCACGAAGAACACGTTCTTGCGCCCGAGCTCGTGGCGCACCTGGCGGGCTGACTCGATGAACGGCTGCGACTCGATGTCGCCGACGGTGCCGCCGATCTCGGTGATGATGACGTCGGGCTTGGGCGTCTCGGACGCCTGGAGGCGCATGCGGCGCTTGATCTCGTCGGTGATGTGCGGGATGACCTGCACCGTGTCGCCGAGGTACTCGCCGCGCCGCTCCTTGGCGATGACGGTCGAGTAGATCTGTCCGGTCGTGACGTTGGCGGCCTGCGACAGGTTGATGTCGAGGAAGCGCTCATAGTGCCCGATGTCGAGGTCGGTCTCGGCGCCGTCGTCGGTGACGAACACCTCGCCGTGCTGGAACGGGTTCATGGTGCCGGGATCGACGTTGAGGTAGGGGTCGAGTTTCTGCATCACCACCCGCAGGCCCCGCGCCGTGAGGAGGTTGCCCAGGCTCGCCGCCGTGAGCCCCTTGCCCAAAGAAGAAACGACACCACCGGTCACGAAGATGTGCTTGGTCGTGTCGTTCGAAATGTCTGCGCCGCGATCATCCACCACGGGCTTGTAGTCTATCCGACTCTCGGCTGGGAATGGCCCGACATGCGGATGGCATGTCGCCGGACGCGGTCAGGCCGCGGTCGCGTCGGCGATCTCGAGCAGCTCGCGCGCGTGCGCGAGTCCGCTCTCGGAGTCGGCGAGGCCCGACAGCAGGCGCGCCATCTCGGCCTCGCGTTCGGCGCCGGCGAGCTGCCGGACGCTCGAGGCGGTCACCCGGCCGTCGGTGCCCTTGACGACGGTGAGGTGATTGGTCGCGAACGCGGCGACCTGTGCGAGGTGCGTGACGACGATCACCTGCGATCGCTCGGCGAGGCGCGCGAGGCGCCGCCCGATCTCGATGGCTGCGGCGCCGCCCACGCCGGCGTCGACCTCGTCGAACACGAACGTCGGCACGGGGTCGGCGCCGGCGATCACGACCTCGATCGCGAGCATGACGCGCGAGAGCTCGCCGCCCGAGGCGCCCTTCGCGACCGGGCGGGGCTCGGCGCCGGGATGCGGGCGGAGCAGGATCGACACGTGGTCCTGGCCGTGCGTGCCGGGCTCGGCGGCCCGCTCGACGAGCACGGTGAGCTCGGCGTCGGGCATGGCCAGCGCGGCGAGCTCGGAGGTGACCGCACGGGCGAGGCGCTCGGCGGCGGTCGTGCGCAGGCCGCTCACGCGGTCGGCGAGCTCGGCGACCTCGGCGGCGCGGCGTTCGACCGTCTCGTCGAGCTCGGTGATGCGGTCGTCGTCGCCGTCGAGCTCGACGAGCCTGAGCCCGCCGTCGTGCCGGAAGGCGAGCACCTGTTCGAGCGTGCCGTGGCGGCGCATGAGGTTCGTCAGGACCGCCCGGCGTTCCTGCACGCCCTCGAGCTCGGCGGCGCCGTCGGCGTCGAGGCCGGCGAGGTAGCCGGAGAGCTCGGCGGCGGCGTCGGCGAGGGCGAACCCGGCGGTCGCGACGGATTCCGCGATCGGCGCGAGCGCCGGGTCGTGCGCGACGACCCGGTCGACGTGGCGGCGCGCGGCCTCGACGAGCGTGATCGCGTCGGGTGCGTCGTCGGCCGCCTCCTCGGCGGAGATGAGTTCGCGCGCCTGGGCGGCCGCGAGCCTGAGATCTTCGAGGTTCGTGAGCCGGTCGGCGCGTTCCTGGAGCGCGGCATCCTCGCCGGGTTGCGGGTCGGCCGCCTCGACCTCGTCGAGCGCGAGCCGGAGGTCCTCCGCCTCGCGGGCGCGCTCGTCGTGCTGTTCGCGGAGTCGCCGCAGTTCGTCGGCGTCGGCTCGCCAGGCCCGGTAGGCGGTGCGGTACTCGTGCAGCGCGGTCGCGAGCTCGGCGCCGGCGAATCGGTCGAGCGCGTCGCGCTGCGCCGTCGCGGAGCGGAGCCGCTGCTGGTCGGCCTGGCCGTGCACGACCACGAGGTGGTCGGCGAGGTCGGCGAGCACGCCGACGGGGGCGCTGCGGCCGCCGACGATGGCGCGGCTGCGACCCTCGGCGGAGACGGAGCGGCCCAGGAGCAGCTCGCCGGCGTCGATCTCGCCCCCGGCGTCGGCGACGCGTTCGACGACCGGCTCGACGTCGTCGAGGAGCCAGCGCCCCTCGACCCAGGCCTGCTTCGCACCGGCGCGCACCGTGCCGGCGTCGGCGCGGGCACCGAGCAGCAGGCCGAGTGCGGTGACGACCATCGTCTTGCCCGCGCCCGTCTCACCGGTCACGGCCGTGAAGCCGGGACCGAGCGGCATGGTCGCCTCGGCGATCACACCGAGGTCGCGGATTCCGAGCTCCTCAATCACCGGCGACCGGCCCCCTCCATCCCGTCACGGGAAGCTGGAACTTGTTCACGAGCCGGTCGGTGAACGGCGCCTGGTGCAGTCGTGCCAGTCGCACCGGGATCGGCGAGCGACGCACGATGACGCGCGCACCGGGCGGCAGCTCGAACATGCGGCGCCCGTCGCACCAGATCACCGCCGCGGCCTCGGTGCGCTGCAGCACCTCGACGGCGAGCGAGGAATCGGGTCCGACGACGAGCGGTCGAGCGAACAGTGCGTGCGCGCTCAACGGGACGAGCAGGAGCGCCTCGACCGCGGGCCAGACGACCGGCCCTCCGGCGGAGAAGGAGTACGCGGTGGACCCGGTCGGCGTGGACATCACGACGCCGTCGCAGCCGAACGACGACAGCGGGCGGCGGTCGACCTCGATGACGACCTCGAGCATGCGCTCGCGCTCGGCCTTCTCGATCGTGGCCTCGTTGAGGGCCCAGCTCTCATAGACCACCTCGTCGCCGACCTTGGCGCGCACCGAGAGCGTCATGCGCTCCTCGACGGTGTAGTCGCGTGAGAGCGCGCGGCCGACCGTGTAGCCGAGGTCGTCGCGCTCGCTCTCGGCGAGGAAGCCCACATGGCCGAGGTTCACGCCGAGGAGCGGCACCGGATGTTCGCGCGTGAGCTCGGCGGCCCGCAGGATCGTACCGTCGCCGCCGAGGACGATCGCTAGTTCGAGGTGCCTCGGCGAGACCTCTTCGAACCGCTTGACCACGCCCTCGAGCTCGGGCAGCGCGGAGAGGACGTCGTGCCACTGCTCGTGCGCGACCACCGGGACCGCGCCGGCCGCGGCGAGCTGGCCGCAGACGTCGGCCGTCGCCTCGAGGGCGGCGGCCCGGCCGGTGTGGGAGACCACGAGGAAATGCCGTGCATCGCTCACGCCGTGACGCCTCCCGTTGCTTCTCGGACCCGATCCGACCATTCTGACGGATCGGCGCCCCGCGTTGCGCTGAGCAGCACGAGCGCCTCGCGATTCCCGTGCGTGCCGGCGATTGGGGAGGACAGGACCCCCGCGACCCGCAGGCCGAGGTCGTGCGCCGCCCACAGCACGTTCATGACCGCGTCGGCCCTCGCGTCGGCATCGCGCACGACGCCCTCGCGCGTGCCGCTGCGACCGACCTCGAACTGCGGCTTCACGAGCAGCACGAACTCGGCGTCCGCGGCCGCGGTCTCGCGGAGGGCCGGGAGCACCGTGGTGAGCGAGATGAACGAGAGGTCGGCCGTCACGAGCGTGGGTCTCTCGTCGACGCCCGTGCGCCGGGCGAGCTCTGCGGCATCGAGGTGGCGGACGTTGCAGCCCTCGACGAGCACGAGGCGGGGCGCGTCGGCGAGCTGCGGCGCGAGTTGCCCGTGCCCGACGTCGACGGCGAGCACCGTGCGCGCGCCGCGCTCGAGCAGCACCTGCGTGAAACCGCCGGTCGACGCGCCCGCGTCGAGGACCACGCGGCCCGCCGGGTCGACGCCGAACGCGTCGAGGGCGGCGATGAGCTTGTGCGCGGCGCGGCTCACGTAGTGGTCGGCCCCGACGACCGCGAGCACCGACGCCTCGGCGACCCTGTGCGAGGGCTTCGTGACCGGCCGGCCGTCGACCGTGACGAGGCCGTCGGCGATCAGGGCGGCCGCGTGCGTGCGCGAGCGTGCGAGCCCGCGTTCCGCCAGTGCGGCGTCGAGCCGCTGGTCCGCCACGCTCACCCCGACGCGCGAGCGGGATCCGACCGCTCGAGTTCGCGGCGCAGCTGCTCGACGAGCGCGTCGTAGCCTGCGGCTCGCTCCTCGAGCGGCGCCGCCTCGATCGAGGCCAGGCCCTCGGCTGCGGCGGCCGCGAGGTCGGCGGTCGTCTCAGCCGGGTCGTCGGCGTCGAGATCTCCTGTGCTCACCCTTCCACGCTACCCCGTGCCTCCGACATCCCCGGCGAGCCCGCGGCGCGTCAGCGGTAGAGCCGTTCGGGCACCTCGAGCGCGTGGATCGCGGTGCCGCTCTCCCAGATCGCCAGGCACGCGGCGCGCAGCAGGTCGAGTGCGTCGTCGCCGTCGCGCTCGATCACGACCGTCCGGCCGTCGACGCGCACCGCGGCCCGGCCGACGTGCACCGCTCCCCGCTTGCGCTCGGCGTCGGGGTACGGTTCGTGCAGCTGCCGCAGGT